>CAZKZI010000012.1:0-37070 GCA_964557205.1 uncultured Lentisphaeraceae bacterium | reverse complement strand
TGAACCCTTGAACCCTTGAACCCTTGAACCTTGAACCCTTGAACCCTTGAACCCTTGAACCTTGAACCCTTGAACCCTTGAACCCTTGAACCTTGAACCCTTGAACCCTTGAACCCTGAACCCTGGCTTTTGAATCCTCGGTGCGATTCAACAATAGTTGAAGCGCACTCGCGCCTTCAGCGCAGGTTTCTCAACGCTTGTAATAGGCACCCAGTTTTTTTTATACTGTGCGCCTTTGCAAATTCAAGACCCTGGGAGAAAGAGATGAGCGAAAAAGTCAAGAAGGTCGGCATTTTGACGGCGGGCGGTCTCGCGCCCTGTTTGAGTTCGGCAATCGGTTATCTGATCGAGGAGTATTCGCGTGTGGCGCCCGAAGTCGAGATCATCGGTTACGTCAACGGTTACATGGGGCTGCTGAAAGGGCAGAGCATCAAGGTCACGCCGGAAGTGCGGAAGCACGCGCTCTATCTCACAGAGCATGGCGGTAGCCCGATCGGCAACAGCCGTCTCAAGCTGACCAACGTCAAGGATTGCGTAAAGCGCGGTCTGGTCAGAGAGGGCGATGATCCGCAGAAGGCGGCGGCTGACCAGCTTGTCAAGGACGGGGTGGACGTGCTGCACACGGTCGGAGGTGACGACACCAACACTGCCGCCGCCGAGCTGGCGGCATATCTGGCCAGGCACAACTATGGCCTGACGGTGGTGGGGTTGCCTAAGACGATCGACAACGACGTGTTCCCGATCCGCCAAAGTCTGGGAGCCTGGACTGCGGCCGAAGAAGGCGCGCGATATTTTTCTAACGTGGTCAAAGAGAACACCGCCAATCCGCGGATGCTGATCGTGCACGAGGTGATGGGGCGCAATTGCGGCTGGCTGACCGCCGCCACGGCAGACGCCTACCGCAAGCAAATGGACGCGCGTCACTACCTGCCGGAGTTCGGCCTGAAGCGCATGCGTGAGGAGGTGCATGCCGTTTACGTGCCCGAGATGGCGTTTGACGTCAAGGCTGAAGCGGCTCGTCTGCGCACGGTGATGGATGAGCATGACGGCGTGAACATTTTTGTTTCCGAGGGCGCCTGCGTGGCGGAGATCATTGCAGAGTTCGAGTCCAAGGGAGAGCAGATACCCCGTGACGCCTTCGGTCATCCGCGTCTCGACAAGGTTAATGTCGGCGGCTGGTTCGCCAAGCAGTTCGGCGCGATGCTGGGTGCCGAGAAAACTATGGTTCAGAAGAGCGGTTACTACAGCCGTGCCGCCGCTCCCAACAACGCGGATAAGGAACTGATCCGAGCCTGCGCCCGGAAGGCGGTCGAGTGCGCTCTGGCCGGTGTGGGCGGCGTGGTGGGCGAGGACGAGGACCGTGACGGCGAACTGCGCGCCTGTGAGTTCGATCGCATTAAAGGCGGCAAGCCTTTCGATGTCGAAGCGGCCTGGTTCGCTGAACTGCTGCAGTCGATCGGCCAGCCCAAAGGCACCAAGGTCACGGTGGTCCACGCCTGAGTGCCGTCAGGCCGATTGAACCCTTGAACCCTTGAACCTTTGAACCCGGCCGTCAGGCCGATTGAACCCCTACTCTTAACTTTTCTATCTTCGTTCAGGCGATTGGGTGGAAGAGGTTGAAGAAGTTTTCGGCCAACTGGTGGCGTAAGGGCCGGCGGCGCCATTCGGAATAGAACACTTCATCGGCCTGGGCCAAGTCTTCCAAAATTTCCGATTTGAGTTTGGCCGCGAATTTTCTGTCGAAAGCCACCAGATTGGTCTCATAATTAAGGAACAGGCTGCGGGGATCCAGATTCGCGCTGCCGATGAGCGCCACACCGTCGTCGATGACGGCGGCTTTGGCGTGGATGAAGGGCGGGTGCCGTTCAAAGATGCGGATGCCGGACATCAGCAAGGGCGTGTAAAGCGCCTGTGAGGCGAGCTTGAGCGTGGGGTGATTGTTGACGGACGGCACCAGTATTTTCACGTCCACCCCCCGGTATGCGGCCTGTCGCAATGCCAGTATCAGTGCCGCCGGCGGCACGAAGTAGGGCGTGACGATGAGGATCTGATGGCAAGCTTGATTGAACGCGGCGAAAAAGGTGTCCAGCGTCGCGCCGGCCTCGGCGCGGGTCGGGCCGCTGTTCTGGAGGTGCGCCGCGATCTCACCGAACTTTTCCGGCGCAGGGAAGAGTTCACCGGATAACAACTCATCGGCCGACTCGTTGGTCATATAGTACCAATCACGCAGGAAGGTGTATTGCAATTCCAATACGATGGGGCCCCGGACTCGGAAGTGGTAGTCAATGGTGGCTTCCCGTCCGTGGCGCGGAAGATAGACGTCATGAAAATTGATGCCGCCGGTAAAAGCCACCTGGCCGTCCACCACAAGAATCTTGCGGTGGTTGCGCAGATTGAGCTGGAACTTGCGCTTAAGCACATTGGCCTGCGAGTATCCCACCAGGCGCATGTTGGGAATTTTGCGGTATCGCCAGAAAAAGAGGCGCAGATTGGGACCGGCCGAGCCGAAGGCATCGTACAAGACCCGCACCTTGATGCCGGCCCGTGCGCGTTCTACCAAGAAAGACATAAGTCTTTTGCCTGTGACGTCGTCGCTGAAGATATAGGTCGCAATGTGGATGCTGTGCTGCGCTTCTCCGATAGCCAGAAACATTGCCTCCAATGCGGTGTCGGCAGGCTCCAGTATGTTTATTTCGTTGCCGCCGAGCAGGGGATGGCCGCGCGCCATATGATCCATGATGCGGTTGAGCGGCGCATGCTCGGGGTCGGGCGGCTGGACACGGAAAGAGTTGCGTTGCGCGTACCTTTTGGCGAGCGGATGGGTGGTGCGGCTGTGCAGGCGCTGACGCTTTTTGAACGTGCTGTCGGAGTACTGCTTCTGCCAGCTCTTGTCAGGAATCGTGTTGATGCCGAAAAGCACATAGGCCGCGAAGCCGAAGAAGGGGACGGCGGTCGTTAAGAATATCCACAACAGGGAGGTGCGCGCGTCACGCGGCTTGCGCAGCACATGCAGGATTACCAGCAGGCACAGCAGGAAGTGGATGACCGTCCCGTATCCGATGGATTCAGGCAGGC
Source organism: uncultured Lentisphaeraceae bacterium (assembly GCA_964557205.1). GTDB lineage: Bacteria > Verrucomicrobiota > Kiritimatiellia > RFP12 > UBA1067 > JAQVQN01. The sequence continues at coordinate 33,995 of CAZKZI010000012.1, read as the reverse complement.
TCGGCGGCGACATAGCGACCAAGTTGATCATATGACTGCTCCGGTCTTGAAGTGAATCACGCGCAAGATGCCCATCCCTACCAGAATCTGCGGTTCGTCTGGTAGGGACGCCTCCCCGAGGCGTCCGCGTAGCGCGGGATCGGCGGACGGTTCGGGGAACCATCCCTACCAGAATCTGCGGTTAGCACGATCCGCACAGACTAAAAAACATACCGTTTTTACCAATCAGCGTAAAGCACAATAATGTATGTTCACGTTGCGCGCGCATCCCCTTGCCGCTGACCAGGGTCAAGCGGCAGGAGCCCGCAAGAGAATTCGATTAAGATTAGGAGCAAGATTACGATTATGAAGGTAGTCGTCCGTCTTAATCCTCATCGTCCCAAGAACGGCGTGTCTTGTCCGGGCCTGAGCGTCACTTCCCGGCGTTCGCCGCCAGGAAGGACGAGCGTTGTCTTCACGGCGGAAAAGCCCGTCGCCGAACCGGTGATTGTGCCGTCTGCAGCGCGCTTCGCCGAAACGCGGTGGCCGCCCGGAACGAAGAGATCGCGGAACGAAATCTCCTTGCCATTCCACGCCTTCGGGAGCGCCGGGAAGACGGCAATCGCGTCGGCGCGTCCGGCGAGCAGCATTTCCTGCACGCCACGCGCAAGGGCGAGATTCGCTTCCAGCGTGAAGACGTCTCGCGGAGGCCGGTCGGGGCACACGGCGATTTCGTAGAAATAGTTGATGTGGAACCCGTTGCGGGAAACAAAGTGGCTTACAAACTCGTTGAGGCAGAAAAGCGCCTCGTCGCCGTCTCCGAGCGCCGCCGCCTTGCAGGCGCATTCGGGCAAGGTGTGGCCGCCCCATTTGCCGCGGCCGAGCGCGACGTACGCCGCGTAGGTCGCGCGGGCGTCCGCCCCTAGTTCCACGTCGAAGTACGGGAAGACATCGTGGAGATGGGAGGGATGGCGGTGGCTGACCGTAAGCGGCGTATTCGCATCGAGCAGGTAAAGTCCCATCGCGTCGAGATTGGGTTTGCCGAGCGACGAGGCGATTTTTAGGAAGCGGTCCCGCGCAGCCTTGTCGCCTTTCGCCGCGGCGAGATTGGCTGCCTGCTTGAAGAAGCCGCGGGTGATGGAGCAGTCGTAGGTCGTGTTCGGCGCAAAAGTTACGGCCTCGGCGGTGTTCTCGCCGATCTCGGGCGTCGCGGAGACCGCGTAACGGCGGACACCTTCGGCGTCCGGCGGCAGGAGAACCTGGTCGGCGCCTTCCGCTAGCGCGGCGGCAAGCGGCCATATCTTCTCGAGCCGTTCCGGGGTCGGGCGGTAGGCCCAGGCGTCGTAGACCTGGGCGAAAGCCCAGAGGCCGTGTACAAGCGGCAGCGCCCACATCGCGCCGCCAGCGATGAACGACCCGTCGTAGGCCATGTGGCCGGGAATCGCCGCGCCACCGTTTTTCATATCGAAGAAGTCGCGCCCGTACTTCTGCAGTTCCGGCAGAAGCACCACCATGTGGTCGGCGAAGGCGTCGAGCGCGTCAAGATGCCCGGCGACCGACGCGGCCCAGTAGGTCTCCTGTACGTTCATGTCCATGTGGTAGTCGCCATGCCACGGCGGCAGCCCTCCGTTGTCGGCGGTCCACACCGCCTGCAGGGCTATCGGCGCGTGAGGTGGACGGGACGCGGCACCGTAGCAGTACATCGCGAAATCGTAGAAATGCTGGAGTTTCGGGTCAGGGATCCTCACCTCGGAAACAGACCAGAATCTCTGCCAGAACGCCGAGTCGGGATGCGCCTCCGCTGGCAGGAATCTGACGCCGGCGGCGAAGTCGCGCACCCACCGGCCCTTTGCCCCGATTCGGTTGCCACGGCGGTAGAAGGCGCCCTTGCCGGAAATCTCCACGCGCGGCTCGGGATAGCCGCCAAGCTTGGCGAACGCGGGATTGGTCGTGAACGCCAGTGAGGCGAAGGCGACGTCGGAGGGGACGGCAAGCGACAGATACGGGGAATCGTCGTCGAACCATGCGCGCAACGTGCGTTCGCCCGCGGGAGTGTCGAGCACAATTTCCGAGGAGCCGTCGTGGATGTCGAGCGTGAACCGTCGGCACTGCGCGCCGCCGCCGAGCTTGGCGACTAGGCGCACACCGGGAAGCTTGGTCGGGTCTTCGCGGACGATGAAGACCGACTTTAGCTTCTCGTAGTCGTTCGTGAAATTGACGAGGTTGCGCCACTTAAAGCGCGGATCGTCGAACATCGGATTGCGCCGCTGGTGCCAGTAGTCCGCCCGGTCGAGCGTGAAGCGGAGCTCGTTCCCTTCGCCCCAGATCAGCGCTCCTGCCTGTCCGTTCCCGAGCGGGATCGCGTCTACCCATCTCGTGATCGGCGCCTCAAGCTCAAGAAACTTCGCCTCCCCTGCGTTAACCGGCGCGACCGCGAACGTGCCGGCAGCGGCGAGCAAACCGGCCACGCTGGATGCCTTACACCCGAAATTTCTATTCCTCAAGACGGAATCCCCCTCTATCATCTGACTATTACCGACGTCCCCGGCCGGAAGAACATCAGCGTTAGCGCCCTGCCATCTTCTGTCTTCGAGATCTTTCCGGGCGCGACCGCGAATAGCGCGGTCGCCGCGGGCAAGTCGCCTTCGATCGCCTCCGCCACCACGTTCGTATAGATGACGCCCCGCGTGAAGCTCTGCGGCTCGTCCACCGAAAAAGTCGCGCCTTCCGCGAATGAAAGCTTGCCGCTGATCGTAAGCGGCGCGGCCGCCCCGGCGGCCACGTTCAGCGTCTCCGTTACCTTCACCGAACCGTTAGTGATCGTGCCCGCGCCGGAGAGCTTTCCGACTTGCAGCGGCTTCGTCACGCCGTTTGTGCAGTTGAGGTCGAGCGTCGCGCCCGCGCTGACCGTGAGGTCCTTGAAGGACGTCGTGGTGGCCATGAAGGCGTCGTCGGAGAGCGCGGCGAGCGTTCCCTCGGGGAAGTCGCCCACGTCGCGTGCGTCGCGTGTGAACCAGTAGCCGTTGCCGCCGTCGATCGAGGAGGACTCGTTCGCCGGGAAGACGTAGTCCCAGTAGTTTGTCGTGTTGCGGCCGTAGCGGTCGATCGCGAAGCCCATGTTGTCCGTCCAGGTCGCCACGTTCTTGCCGGACCCGTTTCCGCCGTAGTTGCGCGGATTCACCTTCAGGAGGATCTCGTGTGCGCCGGGCGTGATCGTCGTGTTGACGTGGCTCACGCTACCGTTGTCGTCAGTGCTCCTGAACCAGGATCCGTCGAGGTACAGCCGACTGTAGCCGCATATTGACAACGCTAATGTCCACGTCTCGTTCGTCGCCGTGCGATTCCACACGTAGCCGTGCCATGTGTACGTGTCGTACGCCGGCATCGCCGTGGCGGAGCGCAACTGCTCCATGCATGTGCACACCTCGTTCGAAATCGCGAGATACCAGTCCGTATCCATTTCTGCCACGAAGGTCGCGTTGGAGGAATGGACCGACCCCTGCCAGATGCCCGGCGCGACGGAATACACCGTGATATCCCGGGGCGCCGCCACGCGCAGTGTGCCCTCGGTGATTTCGGTCTTCCCTGTGATGGCGAAGGCGCTCTGCACGTCGAGCATGCCCGCGCCGAACTTCCGGAGCGATGTCCATAAGCCCTGGCTCGTCCCGCCCGTGACGGTGATGTTCGTGCCCGCCTTCACGTAGTAGTCCGTCGCCCGCAACTCGTACTTGCCCGGCCCCAGGAACACGCGCGCGTTCGTCACCGCGAGGAGCGTATCGTTTATCGGCAGCGACCCGGGGGTGCGGAACGCGATCCCGGAATCCGAGCTTCCTCCCGTCAGACCGAGCGTCCCCTCGTAGGAGTTCGTGTTCGAATAGAATTGCAGCCAGCCGTTGTTGGCGTACAGGCCGCCTGTGCCGGAAACGGTCTCCTTGAACGTCATGCCCTGGTTCGCTCCGCTGGAGAAGGAGAGACTCGGCGTATCGATGCGCACGGGACCAGCCCAGTTGTTGCGGTTTGTCCCGGTAAAGCCGCTGTCTTTGCTTCCCGAAAGGATCCACGTCTCGGTCGTGTTCCAGATCAGCGTCCAATTGAACGTCGTGCTGTTGTTGTAGAATGACATCCGACCGCCGTTCTGGAACGTGATCGTGTTCGAGTCGTCGCCGCTCCACGCGCCGCTCGTCTGCGAATGTAACGTGACGCCGTCGACGATGATGTGTCCGTCGCCCTGCGGATCGACGTTCGACGTGTTCATGCAGAACGTGGGATTGCTGGTCAGGGTCTTGCCGCGTCCTAAAGTGAGGGTATGGCCGCCTAGATATATGCAGCGGTAATAGTGGAAGTCTGCGCGTGTCGACATGCGGAAGCGGATCGAGGCATCGGCCGTGAGCGTCATGTGCGGCGAGTAGATGAGCGAGTCGTTCTAATTGACGGACGAGTCGAGCGACAGCGCGCCCATGCCGTCCTTGCCGTCGCCCGCGAGGTAGAGCGGCGGCGAAAAGCGCATCCGCTCCGTCGTCTTCATAGCGAGCGTGCCGCCGGGCATCACGCGCACCGTGGGCGCGATGGTATCGCTCACGTCGTTTATGTACGGACCGAGCTGCCCCTGCTTCGCGAAGACGAACACGGTGTTCGTCTCAATCCGGATGGTGCTGGTCACGTTCGTGAAGTTGACCATCGCGTCGCACGACGCCACGCATCCACCGCCCGTGATGACGAGCGTGTCGCCTGCGGTGAAAGCGGCCATCATCTCCGCGAAGGTCTTCGTCCCGCTTCCGTCCGTTGTCAGCGTCTGGTCCTCGATCGCAACGGGCGAATCGTAAGTCCCGTCTGCCGTGTGCAGCGTATACGTCGTTGCCCGGGCCGTCATAGCGGCCGCCAGAATTGTCAAACAAATCGACTTTCTCATGTTCCACCTAATTCTTTCTGTTAATAAAGGTTCTTGCACCCACCCGTAATGCTGTGTCTGACGGCTTGACTTGCTGGCGTGTTGAAAGACGAAAAGATCCGAGTGCCCACTTGTGGACATGCGGCTTCCACCTCCCTCACCTCTTCAGGCCGGTATATTTCCTTATAAGCTTGCCAGTATGGCAGAAAGTCCGGTTTTTGTCTACCATTTCCCCGATTAAAAACGTTAGACGCGTTGCCTCACAATTCAATTTTTCGGTGTCGTTTTCATTTGACGCAACGGGAGGCGCGATTCAATTGTGTTGAATCACACCCTTACACGTTCAGCGTTTGGCGTTTTCCATCAGCGCGTCGGTTTCCGACAATTTGAAGCGCGTGCAGACGACCGAATGCTTGCGGGCGTCGTTCCAGTACTTGATGTATGTCGTCGCCACAATCGTGCCGTCCGGAAGCAATTCTACTCCCGGGTAGCCGAGGTCATACAGTTTGTGTCCGTGTAGCAGTTTGATGCGGTACTCCCCCGGTTCCCCCTGCTTGATATCGTCGTATGTGCCGACCCACGCCACGAAGTGACCCTTGGTCGGCGACAGCGGAGCCTGGTCGCGGAACGCGATCACCAGACGCCCGTCCTTTGTCTGCACGCCCGCGTGACGGTCGCCGGTCAGCGCCCACGGCGTGTCCCTCGGCGTGCTCCACGTTGCACCCTCGTCGGAGCTGAACATCACGAGGCTGTAGCCTTTATGTGTGTTCTCCCGCAACAGCGCACACAGCTCTTTCCCGTCCGGCGACCGGAAGACATAAGGCTCGCAGGGGCACCTGCCATCGACCTTGGCCACCACGCGCGGCGCCGACCACGTAAAACCGCCGTCTTTGGTGATCGTCTGCAGCACCTCCAACGGAGCGCGGTCCGCACCTTCAGGCCCGCGGTGATAGAGCCCGAGCGTGGCACCGTCCTTGAGCCGCACCACGCTGCTGAAGGTCATCACGCAGCGGAACGCCTTGCTCAGCGGCGGCATCTCCTTCCACGTCGTGCCGTCGTCTTCGCTCATGATGCTCGGCATCGCGGCGTCGCTGAAACGCTTGTCACGCCACGCCGAAAACACCCACAGCCGCGCCTTGCCCTGCGGATCCACGATGCGATAGATGCTGGGACAGTTCTGGTGCGTCTTAAAGCCCGGCGGCAGGGACTCGTCCAGACGCGTCCACGTCTTACCGCCGTCGTCGCTGCGGGCCATCGGCCCCGCGTGGCCGCCGTGGTTGATGCACCAGACAGCCAAGATCGTCCGGCCGTCCGGCAGCAGCACAGTCGTCGGATGCCCCTGATAAACGTTTGTCGTACCCGCCGCGATAACCGTTTGTCGTGCCGCGTCCTGCGACAAATCCACCACTGGCAGCTTGGCCTCCTCTTTCCACTTGGCCTTCAGTGCGTCTGCCTTCTCCGCCCCCATCGCCACCACCACCGCCGCGCACAGAACAACAAGACCCGTCGTCCGTCTATTCATGTATCCCTTCATCTGCATTCTCTTTCTTTTTCCAGTCACGCAGCTTTGATGTCTAACGCATTCTTATTAACGTGCCGCCCGCATGAACGGTGATCGTTAGCACATCCGAATAAGCGCTTCGCTCGCCGTCCGAGGTTTCGAGCTGTACCCCATAGGTGCCGACCGTAAGGAACGCGACCGTTGTGCTTAAACTCGTTTCGTCCGCAATGCTGATGCCATCCGCATCACCGGCGACTACCCTCCAGCAGCTTTCAAGCGTCGTGTCCTCAGGCAGGCCGTCGTCATGAACGACCGCCTCCAGCGGGGAAGAAGACCCCTGATTCCCTGAAAGAAACTGCGCGGCGAGTTCAGGCAACGGTGCGCGGTTGACTCTCACCGGGTTGGCTGCAAGACAGGCGATCTCCGCCGCCGTGAGCTGGCGGTTGTAAATCCGCACCTCGTCCACAACGCCGGGGAAGACGCGCGAGTAATATCCGCCGCTAACCGTATTCGTGATCGGCCCCTGGGGTCCGCCTGTGGTCTGGGTCATTCCGCCGATACTGAGCGCGTTGGGCCTGATACGTGCTGAAGAGCTGCCGCCGAAACTGGATTTCGTCTGCTTGGTGCCGTCGATGTAGAGTTCGAGTTCACTGCCATCTTCGCGGTCGAAACATGCATAAACATGTGCCCATCGGTTTTCAGGGGATACGGTTGGGCACGGGAAGATATACTGCGTAACAGGGCCTCCAGGCCCCTGCTGAAAGAGAATGAACCCGGGGGACGCATCCTGGCAGCAGTAGTAGAGGCCGAGGGTGTAGTTGACGTCGAGCAAAGCGGCATTGGCGGAAACGTTGGTGTCCGCCGTGTCGTGGTACATCCAGAAGCTGAATGCGAGGTGTGTCGGATTGGTCACTGCCTGGTACAATACCCCGCTCTCCGGCAACGTCTGTGCCGTGTCGGCATAGCCATCGGCGGCATACGACCGCAACCCGTAACCGGCAACGCCTGTTTCATAGCACTGAACGGTCATGGCCGTGGAACCGTCGATGACCTCCTCGTTGAGAGGATAGACATTTATCGGATAATAGCGGACAAGGCCATTGGTCATGCCTGCCGACGTGCCGTCGCCGGTGACCGTCACCGTGATCTCCGCCGCCGCCGTGGCCGCGCCGTCATCCGCCGTGCATCTCAGCACATAGCTGCCCGCCGACAGGAACGTCGCCGCCGTCGCGCTTGCGAAAGGCGCGTCGAAGTAGACGCCGTCCGGCCCGCTGACCTTCGTCCACGCCACGCGCGGCGTCCCCAACACGCCGTCCGCATCGCCGACCGTCGCATTCAGCGACGCCGACGCGGGCAAGACGACGGCCGCCGTCGCGTCGAGAGTCACAGACGGCGGCAGGTTTTCTGCTGGCGCCGCCACGCGCGAAACCGTCACCTCGTCGCTGGCGGCGTCCACATCGCTGCGCGCCGTCAGCCGGAAGACATAATCGCCGACAACTGGCAGCGTCACCCGCGTGAACGCACTCCCCGTCGTCTCGATCGTTGCTGCTTCGCCGCCCTCGGTCGCCGAGACGAGCGTCCACGTCAACTGCGCGCTGGAGCCGAAACGCAGCGGGTTATCGTTCGAGTTGCCGACCAGCCCCTGAAGGGTGGCGCTCTCAGACGCCGTGGCGAAGTCCGCGCCCGCCGAGACCGGCGGGACGCCCCGATAAATCGCCAGCACCTGCGCCTCCGAAAGCGGGCCGTCATAGAAACGGAAATCGTCGAAATCGCCCATGAAGGGCCGGGTTCCGTTCTGACCGCTATTCCCGAAATACAGATAATACAGAGGATCCCAGACCAGCTTGCCGGCAATCTTCTCGACGCCGTCTGCCACTTTTTGCCCGTTCACGTAAAACACCGGAATGCTTGAGAAGTCATTGTTCTGCGCGTTGTAAACCATATGGTTGACCACCGCATAATGAGCTCAGATGCCAATGTCAGGTTTGATGGCATGAGTTTGGGAGGCGGTATGGCCATATCCCTGAAAAGCTACGCTGTTGCCAGTCTGAAAGAAATGCATTAAGAGATTAGCCGGGCCTTGTAAAATACGCGGATAGGCATTTCCGCTGACCACAGGGGGCGATGACGCCCGGTCCTGCCTGATCCAGCCGACAAATGCCCAGCTTGACACGCTTGGGCCATTAGTGAAGAAGGAGAAAGCATTCGCGGCGCCGTTAAAGTTTAGCGACGTGCCGTCGACGCCATTGGTCAACTGACAGCCGTCACCCAACTGCAAGTCGTACCCGTTGCCAGTGACATCACGCATGAGGCGGACGCTGTTCGTCGCAACAACCTCCTCCATTGTCCAGCGCCCCAGCAGACGCGGCGTCTTGCCCGTTTCCATGCTCCGCAGAGCCTCCTGTTTAATCTGCGCGTCCGTCAGAGCCGTGTTGTAAACCCTGACCTCATCCAGCACGCCGTAAATCGGACGGGTTTTGTTGTAGCGATTACCTATAAAGGTGGTTTCGGCGCTGGCCGTATTGGTCAAGGTGTAACTCGCTGACGTGGCGGCCAAGATGCCGTTCCGATAGAATTTGCACACGCCGTTGACAACATTCTCCTCTTCCGTCGCCGTCTCCTCATAAACCCACGCCAAATGATTCCATTGCCCGCGCAGAAAATTTCCCAGCGCGTTTCCCAGCGCCGTTACGGCTACATACGTGGTGGTGTTGTCGTTAACCGTGGAGAAATGGATCTTCATGGTTGATAAAGAATCAATCAGATACGGATAGGTCGGGTCTTCGCCTTCCAGCAACGGCCCGTTTCCTTTTTCACGCCAGAACAGCAGCGAGACTGTGCGGTTCCCCAACTCCGGGCTGGCGAACGACGACCAGGCTTCTGCGGTGCCGTCGAAGTGAAGCCCCGGCCCCGCGATGCCGTTCGTCAGCCAGCACCCGTCCCCCAGCGTCAAATCACGGCTGTTGCCGGAGGCGTCCGCAATCGTGCGCAAGCTATCGGCTTGCACGATCTCATCCATCTTATACCAGGTCACCAAAGACTCGTCGTCCGCGAACAGCCGACCCGCGCCGACACACGACAATAAAACCGCAATCAGCCGTAGTCCCGTTCTTTTTATTATCCGATTCATGATTCGTTCTCCTGGTATAAGCATCACCGCATGCCTGTTTAGAAGTTGGCCGGGGCCTTCAGCGGCCACCAAGGCCGACTTATTAACAGGAAAGGGGATGCGGGTTAGTTTTTTTGCTTCTTTGATAGCTAGTAGTCAGTGCGACACAAAGCCCTTGCACACGAACACACTTCTTTCAAATAATAATTCAACAACGAACAGTTTGACACAGGGCCATATTCGATGCAAAGATAAATCTGACTTTGGACGGACAAGGCGACAAACCAGGCACCAGCCAGCCGCCACCCTTCGGGTTGGCAAGCGTATTGCCTCCTATATAGGTGCCGCGCGTGATGGAATCCCCGACCGGCATAATGCGAAGTGTTGCAGAATGGTGCGCCCGCTGGTTTGCCGATCCTGAAGCAAAGCCCAGCGACACGCCTGCCAACCAGCAGAACGTCCAAACAAATCGACCTGTTTTTTCCATGAGCACTCTTGCCTCCACCCTGCCGGTTCTCAAAGAACCTCACCTGCTCGCTCCTTATTTTCCTCTTTCAGAGTGTCAACACCATATCACACGGCCGGAAGATATGCGTTCACTTTTTCGCGATTCTATTATCTTGACCATATTGCTGTCCATGCAGGCTGAAAACCGTTAAGCCCTCCAAGTTCTTCCGCCGACCGAAGGGCAGCAGGCTCAGCAGGTAGCCGACGGACACGCACACCATCACGCTGATGGCGGGATAGAGATAGCCGTGTACGCCCCAACCGGAGCGCATGTACACCCAAAGCGTAAAGATAGCGGTTACCACGGCACCGCCCAGACAACCGGTCAACGTGGCACGCCGCGTAAACATGCCGAGCATGAACATGCCGCACAGCACGCCCATAAACAGCCCTAGAATCGTGATGTAGGTGCTGAAGATGTCGAACACGTCCGTCACGACGAACAACACGGCGATACCGGTGCCGATCACACCGAGAAGAACCGTCAGCCAACGCGCCAGCGACAGATACGCCCGATCCGTCCGACAGAGGTTAAAGGGTCGCGCGAAGTCGGTGATGAGGGTGGTTGCAAGCGAATTCATGCTGGCCGACAGCGTCGACTGCGCCGCCGCGAACACGCCCGCCACCACCAGGCCCGCCGCCACCGGCGGCATGTGCGTGGCGATGAACATCGGGAAAATGGCGTCCGCTTTGAAGCTCGGATCCAGCTCCAACGGATGCCCCTTGTAATAGACGAAGAGCGCCGTGCCCACCGCGAAAAAGAGCAGACCCGCCGGTACGGATATCAGACCGTTGGTCAGGATCGCGCGGGCCGCGTTCTTCTGCGTGTCCGTGGTCATGTAGCGCTGGATCACCGCCTGATCCGAGGTGTAACTGGACAGGTGCTGAAAGATCGCACCGAAAACGATCACCCAGATCGCGGGAGCCATGTAGCTGGTAGCGCTGAAATCCCAGTCGATGAGATGGAACTTCTGGTGCGCCATCGCGGTAGTGACGAACGAACCCACTCCGCCGTCGTCGCTGAACACGATCAGCAGCAGGCTCAGCAGCGCGCCGCCGAGGAGCACAAAGGTCTGGACGGTGTCCGTCCAGACCACCGCCTCGATCCCGCCCATCGCGGAATAAACGACGGCGATCACGCCCATGATCAGAATGCAGGGGATCGGCGCGAGACCGGTCACGGCCTGCAAGGCCAGCGCCGGCAGATACATGACCACCCCCATGCGCCCTATCTGGAACAGGCCGAACAGCACGCTGCCTAACGCGCGCGCAGAGTATCCGAAGCGCTTCTCGAGATACTCGTAGGCGCTGGTCGCGTCGATCTGGCGGAAGAACGGAAGGATCGTCCAGATGACGAAGAGCGTGACGACGGGGATCATCCAATGCATCACCCATGTGGTCCAGTCGGTCTTGAACGCGACCGCGGGCAGCGCCATGAAGGTGATGGAGGAGAGCATGGTCGCGAAGATGCTGCACCCGGCCGCCCACCAGGGGATCTTCTGTCCGCCGCGGAAAAAGTCGTCCGTGCTCTTGTTCTTGCGCGCGAAATAGGCGCCGATGCCCACCATCGCCGCCAGATAGAGCACAACGGTCGTGTAGTTGACAAAACCGAAGCGGATCTCCCGCACGCGCAGCGCGACCGACGAGACGCGCGGCGTACGTACGCGCGGCCGGATCTCGCCCGATGGGATCACGATCCGCCCGTTCCACGGCACTGCCACCGTAACCGCCTGATTGACCGGGCTGGCTCCAGCATCGACCCACGTCTCGGTGATCGTATGGTAGGCGAAGGTACGCTTGGGGAACCCGGGATGCACATCTCTCAACGTGTCGGCCTGCGTGAACAGCGCCCCGTCATCGCCACCGAAAACAAACAGGTGCGCCTGCCCGACCGCCGCGCACGGACCTGCCGCCACACAGACGGGGGCATCAGGAATCGCCCGCCACGGGGAACTGCCGCGCCCGTCCTGATAACGCCGCGGATTGAACTCGTAGGCGTCTCGGAGAAACACCACCCCGCCGTTCGTCCGCCTGCGTCCGCCGATCACATAGACGCACTTGTCCCGGCCGGTGTTCTGCGCCGCCACAGCGGCCAGCACCCGCGCGCCCCCCGGACACGGCGGAAGCGCTTGCCACCGGAACGTGTCCGTGTCTTTCCTGGAGAGATCCAGCCGCCAGAAATTCGTGAGCGCCGTCTCAATCCCCTGGCCGCTCTGTCCCCCCGCCACATAGAGCGTATCGTCGAGCAACGCGGCTTGTCCGTAGGCACAGGGCTGGGGTAGAATAGGCAACAGCTCCGTCTGCAACACGCGGGCTGCCGCGTCCCACCTCAGCGAGAAGACCGTGTCGAAGACCGCCTTGCCATCGTCCCCGCCCAGACAGATCACGGATTCGCCGTGACTCACCGACATGCCGTACGCTAAAGGGCGGGGGAGTTTTCCCGCGACCGACCAGACTAAATCCGTCTCCCCGGCGCGCTTCTCCAGCACATAGACCGTATCGTGCCAGACTTTGTCGCTTTTCCAGACCGGCTTCGGGAAATTGGCGCCGCCCGCCACCAGAAGCGCATCGCCGCTAACTCCCGCGAACGGGCCTGCCACGCCCAGCGTGTCTGGAAGCGGTGGCAGCTCGCCCCAATCGAGCATGCCCGGTTCGGCGGCGCGGCAGAAAACGCCCAACACCACAAGAACCACCCGACTAATCATCCGTCTCACGTCGTCTTACCCTTTCAAATGCCCGTGTCCCCATCCCTACCAGGATCTGCGGTTCGTCTGGTAGGGACACCTCCCCGAGGTGTCCGCATAGCACTCACAACTGGCTGGCGTAGTCGAAGAATCCGACGGCCTCGGCTTCCGCCCGCAGCGCCTCGACCTGCGCGTCCGTCAGTGTGCGAAGAGGCAGACGTGACGGCCCGCAATCCAACCCGATGAGCTTCATGAAAGCCTTGCCGGCCGGCGGCATCCCGCCGTAGCGGATGAGGACGGTGATCATCGCGTTGGCGCGGGCCTGCTCATCCTGCGCGACAGTCAGATCACCACGCGCAAAGGCCTTCATGATCCGGTGATAGACCGGCGCGGCGTAATTGTACGTGCTGCCGATCGCGCCCTGAGCGCCCACCGCAAGTCCGGGGAGCAGCATCTCGTCGCGTCCGAAAAGGGCGTCGTAGCGGCCACCCTCCCAGCGCAGGCACGCCGAGAAATCCATCAGGTTCTCGTGCGTGAACTTGATGCCCGCGAGATTCGGGATCCGATCCGCCGCCGCCCGCAGAAAATCGAAAGCGGGAATCGTCACGCCGCTGACGCAGGGAATGTGGTAATAGTAGAAGGGCAGATCGGGGGCCGCCGCGGCCACCTCCGCGCAGAACGCCGCTAGGTCCTCCGCCTTTGTCGGCTTGAAACAATAGGGCGCCATGCAGCCGATCGCCGACGCGCCGATTTTCTGGGCGTGCGCGGCCAACGCGCGGCTATCGCCGAGCGACGTGTGGCCGACATGGACGATGACCAGCAGCTTTTTCCCGGCGCATTGCTGCCACCGTTCGGCGACCTTCATGCGTTCGGTCATGCTCATCGACACGCCCTCGCCCGTCGTCCCGCAGACGAATGCACCCGCCACCTTGTTGGCAACGAGCGATTCCGCCAATTTTTCGATCATCGGCAGATTGAGGCCGCCGTCATTCCTGAACGGCGTGTAAGGCGCCGCAATCAACCCTTTGATAGGCTTCATTTCGCTTTTCTCCTTTAAAAAAGTTTTTAAATAATAACACAGTCTAGGGACGGTGCGCGTTCAACTTATTACAATTCTATAATTTTAACCATTAGCATCCCATAGGATGCAGGAGTTTAGGTGTTTAGACTGTCAGGTGTTTAGGTTTGTACAAAAGTAACGATTTTGATGCGCAAAACAAGCAAATGCGCCTTTTTACACACTCCTTGCCGATTTCCCTGAAACTGCGTATTATAATGACAATGAGTAAATCTGTCTGTACCTTGCCATTCAACTACGACAACACGTCCGAGCGGCGCGTGCTCAACCTCGAGTACGACGGACTGCCGTGTGTGCCGGCGCTGGGGTACAGCCACTACAAGAGCTGCCGTCCGAGTGTCTCGGAACACATCCACCCCGGCTGTCTCGAAATGACGCTCTGCATGCGGGGTTCGCTGGTGTTTGAATGCGGCGGAAAGGCACTTCGCCTGTTGCCGGGCAACGTGTTCGTGACTCAACCGGATGAGCCGCACCGCCTCAGTACCAATCCCAAAGGACTCGTCATGTTCTGGATATTCTTCCGCTTCGGACCCACTTCGCGTTCCATCCTGAGGCTGCCCACGGCAGAGTCGGACGCCCTGTGGCAGAATCTCCGCACCCTGCCGCCCACCCCGTTCAAAGCCTCAGACCGTCTCCGCCATGCTTTCCAGCGGCTGTTTAAGCTCTGCGACGAACTCCCGGCCGGACCTTTCCGCAGCCTCGCCTTACGGGGCACCGTCTTAGACCTCATGCTGGCGCTGATCGAAGTTGCCAAAATCCCTTCCGAAAGCATCCCGGGCAGCGACCGAATCGTTGCTCTCATCGAGACGATGCGCCGTCATCCGGAACAGCAATATTCTGTAGATGAGATGGCACACCAGACCGCTTTATCGCCCAGCCAATTGATTACCCGTTTCAAACAGCTTACCGGCTACCCCCCCTACAACTTTCTGCTTGCCTGCCGGATGCGGACCGCCTTGGAGCGGCTCCGCGAAAGTTCCCTTACCATCACAGTGATCGCCCAATCCCTCGGATTCTCGTCGTCCCAGCACTTCGCCATGCAGTTCAAACGCGAGTTCGGCATCACGCCCAGCGCCTGGCGTGCCGGACAGGTTACGGTCATCCACGACCCCTATTAATGCCCCAGTCCATCTGTTCGGTGCTCCTTTTTCATAACTTCAGCGTTCGACGTTTAAGTTATCTCCGCTCCAACATCTGCGGTTCGTCCGGTAGGGACGCCTCCTCGAGGCGTCCGCATAGCGCGGGATCGGCGGACGGTTCGGGGAACCATCCCTACCAGATACCTGTTGCGTCAAATGAAAATTGCTATCAGGGGTTGTTTTGGCGTAAACTGAAAGCTCATTTTTTGGTCAGAGGACGGAGTTTTTATGACACTTGCGGATTTGAATCAGCGGCAGGAGCTGTCGTTGGGCGAGGTAGAGGCTGCTACGGACGCGGCGGCGCTGGAACAGTTGCGGGTCAAATATCTCGGCCGCCACGGCGAGGTGCCGGCTCTCATCAAGGGCATGAAGGATGTGCCGCAGGCGGAGCGGCCGGAGTTCGGCAAGCGTGTGCAGGCCTGGCGCGCCGCGCTGGAATCGGCACTCGCTGCGCGGGCGGGGAAGTTTGCCGGGGCGTCGAAAGGCGAGACAGCGGCGTTTGACTGCACGCTGCCGGGCCGCTGGCCGCTGCCGGGCGCCAAGCATCCGATCTCGCGGGTGATCGAGGAGACTGCCGCGATCTTCGCGCGGCTGGGGTTCAGCGTGGCGGACGGCCCGGATATCGAGAACCGGTTCAATAATTTTACGGCTTTGAACACGCCCGCGCATCATCCTTCGATGGATGCCTCGGACACGTTGTGGCTGACCGACGACCTGCTGCTGCGCACACAGACCTCTCCGGTGCAGATTCGCATGATGACCCGACACACGCCGCCCGTGCGCATCATCACCCCCGGCCGCACCTACCGGCGCGACACGACCGACGCCACCCACAGCGCGAATTTCCATCAGATCGAGGGCCTGTATGTGGATACCAAGCCCGTCTCGCTGGCGGATCTCAAGTCCACACTGGCCTACTATGCGAGCGAGATGATGGGGTCGAAAGCCGGGGTGCGTTTCCGTCCGCACTTCTTCCCCTTCACCGAGCCGAGTGTGGAGGTGGATTTCTCCTGCCACGTCTGCGGCGGCAAGGGTTGCCGCGTCTGCAAGATGAGCGGCTGGATCGAAATCGCCGGAGCGGGCATGGTCGATCCGCGCGTCTACGAGCATGTCAATCAAGCGCGCGGCGATCAGGCGTATGACCCGGCCGCGGTTTACGGCTACGCCTTCGGTTTCGGTGTCGAGCGCATCGCCATGATCAAATATGGCATTCCCGACATCCGCTGGCTGTACGAGAACGACACGCGTTTCCTCGGCCAGTTGGCGTGAGGCGCGAAAAGTGAAGAACTGGATGAAACGCAAAACCATATATCCTCGTACTACAAAACGTTCGCTGGATCAATTGATGCCGGTGGGTTTGTTTGTATCGCGTCACACAGGAAGGATCGTGAATGCTGATGCGGTGTATGAGGTAGCCGGCACTGATCCGGGCAAGTTATGTGATATTTTCCGGAAAAACGGGATTAACCTTTTGACTCGCCGGGAATGCCCGAATTTACTTGTGGATGGACAGATGTTGTTGTGGCCAATGGGAGAAAAATTGCCCGACACCCATAAATCTGCGCCAAGCACACCCGCTTACAATGCGGATGACGGACGGCGGTTCAAACCGGCCTGTATTTTGCGAGAACCAGAACTCGAAAATGTTTTGTTTGAGGGCGACTGTTTGGAAATACTTCCTTATTTCCCGGCACACAGTGTGGATATGATTCTCTGTGATTTGCCATACGGGACTACGCAAAACAAGTGGGATGGGGTAGTGCCGCTGGAGCCGCTTTGGCAGCAATACCGACGAATTTTGAAACCCAACGGGGTTGTCGTGTTAACCGCGCAGGGAGTTTTTACCGCCAAGGTAATTATAAGTAATGAAAAATGGTTTAAATATAAGATTGTATGGGAGAAATCCAAACCCACAAATTTTCTCAATGCAAAAAAACAGCCGTTGCGTAAACATGAGGACATTTGTGTTTTTTACGCGAAGCAACCCGCATATCATCCTGAAATGAGTCAGGGTGTGCCTTACGACAAGGGTATTCGCAAGAATCAATTGTCAGGAAGCTATGGTGATTTCTTGCCGGCACGTGTGCAAAGCAGAGGCGAGCGCTATCCGACTGATGTGATATATTTCAAGACTGCGGAAAGTGAAGGCCCTGTCTGGCATCCCACGCAGAAGCCGGTATCGTTGGGGCGCTATCTTGTTCGGACGTTCACAGATCCAGGCGCATTGGTGTTGGACAATGCTTTTGGCAGCGGCAGTTTTTTGGTTGCGGCTGCCGTGGAAGGCAGGCGTTATGTCGGGATCGAGCGCAACCAAGATGTGCATTTGTTTAAAAGTGTCAAAATTGATTATGTCGGTGTCGCGCATCAGCGGATCAAACAGGTTTTGAGCGAAGAAATAAGTGACACATGAAAAAAGGTGTTTCATATAATGAGCGGGCATGGGCTATTGATCTTATTAGCGAGATCAACCGTGTCTGCTCTAAGTTTGAACGTTCCATTCGCCGTGCGGGCGGTGAGTGGAGCGTGGCTTCGCAAACTGGAGGCGGAACACTGTTCCCTGACGTGCTGTTGTTCGGTGATCCTGCCCGGAATGCGATTTTGCAGGGGTGGGAGCTCAAGATGCCGGATACGGCTGTGACTGATGAGAAATTAATAAATAACGCGCAGGAAAAGGCGCATAGACTTGGGCAAAATTCATTTCTTATTTGGAATGTCACTGATGCGGTCTTGTACCGCATTGAAAACGGTATCCGCACTGTAGTTAAAACATGGCATTGCAACGGTATATGTACGCGTGCTGATGTTCATTTGAAACGGGCTTTGTGGACAGAGACGTTAGCTTTAATTATTGATGACCTAAATGATTTTTTTGATCGTGGTGAATTGTCGTCCCAAAAGCCCTTGCCTGCCCAATTAAATGATGTAATTACCGCAATTATCGAAGAGAATGGAGGCGTTCTTGCCGAACATCTTGCAAAAGAGCACACTAAGTCTAGAGCGTGGCGGGCGGAAGTCGCACTGTGGTGGAGGGGAGCTAAAACCGAACATGTAAATGTACAAGACCATGCGCGTTTTCTCCTTCTTGCTAAAGAACTAATGCTGCATTGGATACATCGCTTATTGTTTGCCCATTACCTAAAGAGGTTCTTTCAAGAAGCGGGGCTCGTAGATAAGATAAACGAGCATTCCACTATTGAGGATGTTGAATCAATTTTTACTGCGGTTTCTTCGAGAAGAGATTTTGCACAGGTTTTTGTCAACAGGCCTGGTGCGGGTCTTTTGCCGTTGTCTGTTTGGAGGGTATTACTAGCTTTCAACAACTTTTTAAAAAGTGTTCGTCTCCCTAAAATAGAACAACAACTTTTTCAGGAAACGTTGCAGTTTGTGCGGCAGGAAAACCAGCGTAAAGTTGCTGGACAATATTGTACTCCTACGCAGCTCGCGGAACTATTGGTTAAACTAACGGTCGACAATTTGAGTTTACCGGTTTTTGACCCTTGCTGCGGGACGGGCACAATCGCGCGTTCGGTTTTCGATCTTAAAGTAAAGAACGGGATTGCCCCGTTAGACGCTGTAAAAACAACGTGGGCATCTGATAAATACGCCATGCCTCTGCAATTCGCAACATTGGCACTGGCATCCGGGGATGCCCCGTACGAGACTTTGCGGATCTTTAGACATGATGTCTTGACGCTTAAAACCGGAAAAAAAATAGAATTTGTAGATGCCAAGAGCGGGGAACCTTTTATTGAAAGATTGCCATCTTTCCCTTCTGTTATCCTTAATCCTCCGTTTGTTCGGTTTGAGGACTGGATGAATAAGGATGCTGCGGTTATGGCAATTTATGATGTAACTCATTCTATGTCTGGGGAAAAGATAAATGCTAAAGCTGATTATTTTGTACCGATAATTCTGAAGTTATGGCATCTAGTAGCAGAGGGAGGGAGAGTCGGGGCGATTTTTCCCAACTCATGGCTTGGGACCGATTGGGGGATGGGTTTCCGCCGCATCTTGCGCAAACTATTTGTGATTGAGGCAATCATTACGTCCGGTAATGGAAGATGGTTTCAGAATGCCGATATTGTGGTCAATTTGGTCATTTTGAAACGTCGTAATCCAGTTGGCAAGATCGCCGCAAAAGGGCTAATCACATTCGGAGTAACTCGGCATTCGTTAGTTGATTGGACTGATGAAGAAACTTCCTTAATAGCTGATTCGTTTGCACTTGGAAAAAGTGCCAGCAATGAATCTGTCACAATCAACCATGTTGCAGTAGTTGATTTAGATTATTATGACAACATGGGTTTTTGTTGGTCGGCTCATTTTTCGATGTTGAATTGGATAAGGCAAGCCGAACCTTCACTTGTGCCGGTTTCATCGTTGTTTGATGTGTATCGCGGGGAAAGACGCGGGTGGGATGCTCTGTTTTTCCCGCCTGATGAAGCGGGCATTGAGCCTAATTATTTGCGCCCGGTTTTAAAAACCGCAGCGGCGGTCAAACGATTAGTCGCTCGGGCAGACAGAAAAGCCTTCTGTTGCTCAGCTTCGGTTGCTGCTTTGAAATCAAGAGGTCACTTTGGTGCACTAGCGTGGATTAACAAGTTTCAAGCGGGAAAGAATAAGAAAGGCCGGCCTTTAACAGAATCATTAGCGCAATCAGGGCAACAGTGGTATGAAATGCGCCCTGATACGACTGCGGATTTGGCGGTTTCTGTGAATCCGGGCCAGCGGTTATTTTTTATTCGTTTAAAACCGCAAGCTTTTGTCAATCAGCGTTTAATTCCATTAAAAGCGAAAAGCGGGTCCGTTGATATTGAACTATGCCATGCGTTATTATGTTCGCTAATAGGGTGTTTTTATCTGGAGGCTATCGGGTTTGGTCGGGGGCTCGGTGTGCTTGATCTGAACTCTAGAAAATTGTCGCGGCAAATGAAGATGTTGGATCCGGCAAAGGTATCGAAAGAATCACGCGAAAAGATAATGTCGGGGTTTAAGGTGTTGCAGGAACGTGATGTTTTGAGTTTTGAGGACGAACTCGAATCAGTCGAGAGAATAGAATTTGAAAAAGCAGTTTTCGCGAGTTTCAACCTTACAGATGTTTTTCCTTTGGTAAAAAAGGCAGTCTTGGAATTGCATCGGATCAGAAACGCGGCATGTAAGCAGAGAAAAGCTAGGAAGAAAGAATGAAAGTACCGGTAAGTTGGTTGAATGAGTATGTGGATGTGTCGGATTTGTCAGTTAAGGATTTGGCGGATAAGCTGACCTTTTCCGGCGTGGAGGTGGAGAGCGTCGATGAGGTCGGCGTCACGCTGGACGACCATTTTGTGGTGGGTGAGGTGCTGGCGTGCGAGCCGCACGCGAATTCCGATCATCTGCTTGTCTGCCGCGTGGCAGACGGTGGGCAGGAGTGGCAGGTGGTGTGCGGGGCGCCAAACGCGCGCGCGGGACTGAAGGTGGCATTCGCTAAAATCGGCGCGGTGATTCCGGAGGGTGGGTTCACTATCAAGAAAGCCAAGCTGCGCGGCATGGAGTCGTTCGGCATGCTCTGCTCGGCGCGTGAACTGAAGCTCTCAGATGACCACGAAGGTATCATGGAGCTTGATCCGGCTCTGAAAATCGGCACGCTGATGAGCGACGTGCTGCCGTTGCCGGAAACGGTGCTGGACTTGGAGATCACCTGGAATCGTCCGGACTGTCTTTCGATCATCGGCATCGCACGCGAGTTCGCGGCACTCCTCAAGCGGCCTCTGCGTTTGCCGTCGGTTGAGTACACGGAGGCGGAAGCCGCGGTGGAAACTTTCGCGCAGGTGGTGGTTGAGGACCGGGTGAAGTGTCCGCGTTACACGGCGCGCGTGATGACCGGCGTGCAGGACGGGGAGTCGCCGGAGTGGATGCGCCGTCGTCTGGAGCTGTGCGGGGTGCGGGCGATCAGCCTGACCGTGGACGTGACCAATTACGTGATGTTGGAATGCGGGCAGCCGCTACACGCTTTTGACTACCGCAAACTGGCGGAGCGCAAGATTGTGGTGCGGAGGGCGCGGCCGGACGAGAAGATCACCACATTGGACGGGGTTGAGCGTGCCCTGGGCGAGGAGATGCTGGTGATCGCGGATGCTGCGGCGCCGAGCGCGGTGGCAGGCATCATGGGCGGCGCGGGCAGCGAGATTGCCGCGGGTACCGAGCATGTGCTGTTGGAAAGCGCTTTGTTTGACGCGGCCTCGACCAAGTCCACTGCCACCAGGCTGGGTTTGGCCACGGAGTCGTCACGCCGTTTCGAGCGCGGCGTCGATCCGGATCTGGCGGACTGGGCGAGCCGCCGTGCGGTGGCTCTGCTGGCCGAACACGGACAGGCGCGGGTGGCCAAAGGTGTGATCGACGTGGACGCGCGGGAGTTTAGGCCTCCGGCGGTGCGGTTGCGTTTCGGACGGGCGCGCGAGATCATCGGTGTGTCCATGCCGGACATTGAGATGGTCGGCATCTTGACATCGCTGGGTATGGAAGAGGTGTCGCGGGATGCTGAATCCGCTTTGTTGCGGATACCGTCGTATCGCCTGGATTTGACAATGGAAGCGGACTTGATCGAAGAGATCGCACGGATGCACGGGCTGGACGCGATACCGGATGGTGTGCCCGAGACAACGGCTGTTTCAATGTTGAGCGACCGCGAGTTTTACGCCAAGGCGTCCTGTTGTCAGACCTTGTTGAGCATGGGTTTCAGCGAGGCTATGCACTATAGTTTCCTTTCGTCGCAAGAGCTTGACGCTTTCGACAAGCGTGGGCAAGAGCGACGGGTCGTGCTGCCCAACCCGGTCAGTGCGGACTACGGCGTTTTGCGTGACTCGTTGCTGCCGCAACTTGCGGGTTCGCTGGGACGCAATGCGTCGCGGCAGGTCGAGAGTGCGGCGCTGTTTGAAATGGGCCGGGTTTTCTTCAAGGGCGAGGATGGTCAGCCTGGCGAAGAAGAACGCGTGGCGCTGGGCTTGATGGGGCCTTTCGGCAGAAACGCCGTGGACCGGCGGCGCGCGGTTTCCCCGGAGGAAGCCATGCTGTGGCTCAAGGGCGCGGTCGAGAACATGGCGACGGCCATGCGTGCGGGCGAGGTCAGCCTGCGGGCGGCCGAGCATCCGGCCATGGAGCCGGGATGGTGCGCTGAGATTTTGCTTAACGGCGAGAGGTCCGGTTTTATGGGATTGCTGTCGGCGGCATTGCGGCACCAGTGGCGCATGGCCGCACCGATGCCGCTGGCGGAATTGAAGATCAAGCCGCTGTTGGCTGGTTTCGGGCAAAGGTCGGCGGTAAAGGCGGTGCCGCAATATCCGGCGGTGCGCAGGGATGTGGCCTTTGTGGCGGGCGCGGAGATGAAGCACGCGGATGTGGTTTCCGCCATCCGTAAAGCCGCGCCTGCGGAATTGACCGGCATCGAGCTTTTTGATATATTCACACCAAAGGAAATTGGCAAGGGTAAGCGCAGCATGGGTTACGCCTTGGAGTTCCGTTCTGCTGAACGCACTCTGACAGACGGCGAGGTCAACGCGGCTTTCGCCAAGATTATCAAAGCGCTTAAGGAAGTTTTAGGCGTAGAGGTGCGGGAAGAGTGAACGGCAATTGATTTTAGTAAGGAGCCGGGGTTAGGTTTGTCGCCCCGGCGGCAACACGAAGTGGACCCTGCTTTGTGCGCGGATAAGCAGAAATTCTCTGACCTTCAATTTGCAAAGGGAGTCGGAAAACGCCGGATAAAGGCTCCTGCCCTTGTGGCGGGAAACGGCATACGGCGAATACGGCACCCACCTCATTCGTGAGGTCTAAGAGAGTCTGCGTTACGGCAAAGTGGGGTTTTTTTTAAGCGGCAGTCAAACAGCAGGCGTTTGTGAATGAGAACACGGGTTATTATAGCGGCGTGTGCGTGCGTATGCGGCTTGGCGTTACAGGGTTCGTGGCTGCCGGAGGTTCCTGAGCATGCGTTTGCGGAACTCGGCAGCACCTCCGGCACACCGCAAGTCAACGGATTCGTATTCATCGCGGGGCGTTATATATCCCCGCCATACACTGTGACGCGGAGGGGCAACGGTATCTTCATCAACAGGATACAGGTTGACCAACCTTTTCCGTGGGCGTTTGGCGCGGCTGACGGAGCGGCGTCTGACAGTGCTGTTCCGAAAGCCGTTGATGAGGACGGGGATTTTGAGGAGGTGGAGCCGACAACGGTTCCGGCCAGGAAGGCGGCGGATATAGATGATCTTTTCAGCGACATTGGCGCATCGGGCGGCAAGCCTGCAGAGGTGAAGGCGGAAGGCACGGCTAAGCGCGATCCCGAGCTTGTCAAGCGTGAGAAAGAGGCTTTGCTGGAAGGGCTTGAGCGGTTGCGCAAGGGGTATGAGGTTGCCTTGGGGCGCGGCGATGTTTTCTTTTTTGGCCCGCATAAGCGGGTCAACGGCAATTACGGTACCGCGCGCACTATGCTGGGAGTTTTGCCAAAAGCTTTGCGGTACGCGCAGTCGCCGCAGGAACTGATACAGCGCCTCAAGCAAGGCGGAGTGTTTTTTATTGATATAGGCATCTGCGGACAGCTTTACAGGAACAAGACGACTTTCCCATTGCTGGGGGAGCGTTTGAAGAAGATCGAAGAATCCGAGGCTCTGGAAGCCCGGCGACGCAGTGAGGCGCGGCGGTGGTGAAGCGAACCGCGGCAAATGCGTTTTGCGCCGGCTTTGAGAGGCTACTGAGAGTTTACAGGCCGGAGAACGAGAGATGCGGAAAAAACAGAAGATCGACATGTCGGCTTTTGAGCGTGTCATCGGGGTTTTCGCCTCGATAAGCTCGCAAGACGATATGCGCAAGTTTCTTAACGAGTTGCTGACGACTGGGGAGATGCGTGACATCACGTTACGCTGGCTGCTTCTGGAGCGGCTGATAGAGGGTGTGCCCCAACGTAAGATCGCGGAGGAGCTAAAGATCAGCCTGTGTAAAATCACGAGAGGATCAAAGATTCTGAAACAGAAAGATTCTGTGACGGCAAGGGTTCTCAAAGCCGGGCGGTGATCGGTGGGCGGTAAACAGTAAGCCGTAAGAGAGAAGAAGGAAAAAGGGAAGAGTGGAGAGAGAAGAGTTAGGAGTTAGGAGCGGTTGTTGATGCAGATTATAGCGGGTGAAATCCAGAAACAGATGTCCGGAGCATCCTGGATCAGGAAAATGTTTGAAAAGGGCTTTGAGCTGAAACGGGAATTCGGAGCCGAAAACGTTTTTGATTTCAGCTTGGGAAATCCCGATATGCCGCCGCCGCGGCAGGCGCGCGACGCACTGGTGTCCTTGTCCGAGCGTATTTGCGAGCCGTTGGAAATGGGCTACTGTCCGAATGCCGGTTTGCCGGCCTTCCGGGAGAAGCTGGCCGCCTTTCTGGCGGAGCAGCAGCAGGCGCCGGTTCGCGCCGGGCATGTGGTGGTCACTTGCGGCGCGGCCGGTGCATTGACCTCCTTCTTCCGGGCGGTGCTGGAACCCGGCGACGAAGTGATGTGCCCGGCACCTTATTTTGTGGAATACGGCGCGTATTGCGGCCATTTCGGCGGTGTTCTCAAGCCGGTGCCAGCGCTTCCGCCGGAGTTTCAGCCGGATATTGATGCTATGGCGGCGGCAATTACTGACCGTACGCGCGTGATCATCATCAACTCTCCCAACAACCCGGCGGGCTGCATTTACACGCGGGAGACACTTGACCGGTTGGCGGATCTGCTGCGGACGGTCAATGCCACGCGGCAACGTCCTTTGTTTCTGGTTAGCGACGAGCCTTACCGGTTTCTGGCTTATGAAGGCGCGGTGGTGCCGCCGGTGCTTGACCTTTCACCTTACGCTCTGGTGCTGGGGTCTTTCTCAAAGAGTTTGTCGCTGGCGGGGGAGCGTGTGGGTTATATTGCCGCCAGCCCGGCGATGCCTGATGTCGATTTGTTGATGAACGCGGTCACCATGACCAATCGTACGCTGGGCTTCGTTAACGCGCCGGTGCTGGGGCAGCGTCTGGCAATGGCGCTGTTGCACGAGGGGGTTGATGTGGCAGTCTATGACGAGCGGCGCCAGGCGATGGCCAACGTGTTGCGGGAAGCGGGGATTGATTTCGCGATGCCGCAAGGGGCGTTCTATTTCTTCCCGAAAGCGCCCGGCGGAGACGACAAGGTTTTTGTGAAGGCTTTACTCTCTCGCAACATTCTGGCAGTTCCGGGCACAGGTTTCGGTTTCCCGGGTTACTTCCGGTTGACTTTCTGCGTTGACAGGCGCGTCATTGAAAGGGCCGCACCCGGCTTCAGGGCCGCCGCGGATGCGATTCAACTTTGTTGAATCCGCTCCCGAGTTAGGAGTTGGGAATTAGGAGTTAGAATTTGGGTGTGGTTTAAAATTGAGTCCTTGGTCCTGGGTCTTGCGTCCTGAGTCCTGGGGCCAGAGCATTAGAGCAACCATCAACCAGTAATATGAAGACGCCAAAGATTAGCGCGGCCATTATTAGCTTAAGCTGCTTATTGCCGGTAATTGCGGTGCTGGGCAGTGAATTCACTTCGCCGGATGAGTGGCATATGGTGAACACCAACGCCGTCAACAAATGGTTTGCCGAGCGGCAGTCACAGGCTTCGACTTCGTTTCGGGTTTGGCGCGGTGTGGCGGCGGACGTTGCCAGGCGTGAGGTGCGCCTGCTGGCGGAAGCGGTCGGTCGCCGTTCGGGCATAACCGCCGAATTCCTTTTGATCGGGCCTAACAGTGACCGGGCTTATGAGGCGGCGGCGGTGACGGTGGCGTTGCCCGGCGACATTGTGCGGGCTGTCGAGAGCATCGGGGTCAAGCGTGGCGGAGGGGTCGGCAGCCGGGACTTCAGGTTCTGGCCGGTCGGCGAGCGCATGAGTGTTTCTGTGAGGCGGCTTGATGTTGAGGGGGATGTCGAGCGTCCGGTGCAGTCGCTGATATCAGACCAGGAGCCGGACGAGCCTTTGCTGGGGGAAGGCGGCGTCGTGTTCACGGGCGGCAGTTGGGAAGGTGATGTCTGCAGGACCGACACTCAGATGCCGTGTTCGGTCATGTCTCTATATAATGATAAGGGTTCGGTTTTCGACTTGCCTTTCCAAGTCGGGCAAGGCGAGGTTTACGGGCGGCTGTCACTTGCCGAGACTTTGCCTTACGGCGCGCTGTTGGAGGTTGTGATCAGACCGCTGTTGCCTGCTGATGGCTTGCCGCGGGTATTGCCTTTGTCGCTAGAGGTTGCGTTGCAAGCGGGCGGTGGCTTTACCGTCGCCTGCGTCAGCGGCGGGAAGGAATTGAAAAAAGGCGATCTGCCGGAGGCTCTGCTTTGGCTGAAAGAGCAGCACGGAGCCGGCCGCGAACTTTTTGTGACCTTGGCGATTGACGAGGCGGTGCCTTTAAAAAGGGCGGTTGAGGTGGCCCGGGTTTTCGTGATGCTCGACGGCGCAGGTCTTAAGCTCGATGGAAAACCGGATGGAGGGTTATATCCGCGTGCCTTAACGCCGCTGGAGCAATGGCGTGAGCGTGAAGGGCGGGTGCCACAGCCCTATGAGTTGCATTTGCGGCTTGATGCGGGGGGGGGATGGCAAAAGAAGCTTGTTTTTATAGAGGAGGATTGGACCGTCCCCGGTCTGGATCCGGCTTTGACGCCCCGGGAATATCCGTTTGAAGAGTGGAAGCAATTGCCGGAACTGGTGAAAAAGGCTGGCGGTCCGGAGTGCAAGGTAAGGATGCTTTTCGTTTATGCGCCAGCGGACGCGCCAATGTCGGCATTTATGCCGGGGGTAAATGTCTTGGCTGAACGTCTCCCGCTGGTGTATGTTTTCAGTGAGTGAGCGCTTGTCTGACGTGTGCTTGGAAAGGAAGACTTCTGATGTTGCCGTAGCGGTGTCCGGCGGCCGGGCTTTGCGAGTTGACAGCTTTTGCCGCATTGATGTACTATAAGGTCACTTTTTTGAAGATAAAAAGGGTGGGGGGCTTCCCCGCTCTTTTTTGTTGGCAGAACTTTGAAGCGAAGGGCGTTTAGTTATGAACAACGAATTGCTGTCAATTGTCAGTTATCTGGAGCGAGATCGTGGGGTAAACCGCGAGATCATACTCCAAGCGATTGAATCCGCGATTCAACAAGTGGCCCGCAAGAGCATGGACGTTTCCCGCGATCTGCGCGTGGAGATTGATCGTAAGAGCTTGGCAATCAAGGCTTTTGAGACGGTGACGGTGTCGGACGAGGATAGCGGCATCGGGTTTATCTCTCTGCGCAGGGCTAAATCCATCAACCGTGAGGCCAAGAACGGCGATACGATGGAGATCGAGAAACCGCCTGCCAAGCTGGGGCGGATTGCGGCGCAGGCGGCCAAGCAGATGATTCTGCAGAAGATACGCGAGGCTGAACGTAAAAACGTTTATGACGAATACAAGGACCGTATCGGCGATGTAGTCAGCGGCACGATCCACCAAATCTCGCACCGGGATCTTATTATCGATTTGGGCAAGACCGAGGCGATCATGATGGCGAAAGACCGTATGCCCACGGAAGAGTATAATGTGGGCGACCGCATACGTGCTTACGTGTATAGAGTACAGAGCGGGTCCAATGGGCCGGCCGTGGTTTTGTCGCGGGCCTGCCCGGAGTTCGTAAAGACGCTGTTCCGGCTTGAGGTGTCGGAGATCGCCGACGGCATTGTTGAGGTGATGGGAGTGGCTCGAGATCCTGGGTTTCGCTCCAAGATCGCTGTCAAGACCTTGGACGAAAAGGTAGACCCGGTCGGCGCGTGCGTCGGTTTGCGCGGTGTGCGCGTACGCAACATTGTGCGTGAGTTGAACGGCGAGAAGATAGACATCGTGCGCTGGAGTGACGACATCAAGCAGTATGTGACGCAGTCGTTGGCGCCGGCACGGCTCGAGGGTGTGACGGTTGAACCGAATGAGCCGCGAACCGTGCATGTGGCGGTGGCGCAGGATCAGCTTTCGTTGGCCATCGGCAAAAAGGGGCAGAACGTCCGCCTGACATCCAAGTTGACCGGCTGGCGTGTGGATATCATTAAAAGCGGCGAGGCTGTGTCTTTCGAGGAGCAGCGCGACACGGCGATCAATGAACTGGCCGAAGTGTTGGACATCAGCGAGGATATGGCCTCAGCCTTGGTGGCCAACGGGTTCCTGACGACCGAAGGTATCGCGGATGTCGAGGTGTCCTATCTGCAGGAGGTAACCGGGCTGGATGAGGAAAACGCGCATAAGATCTGGGCTGCGGCCAAAGCTGCAAGCAATGTGGAAGGCGCGGGGGAGTAAGTGGGTGTTATGAGAGTTTGTGAATTGGCGAAAAAAGTTCAGGCCTCCAGCGTGGAGGTGATCAGGCAGGCTGAGGTATTAGACATAGAAGTCTACTCGTCCCTGTCGCAGCTTGAAGTTGATGACGTTTCGCGCCTTCAGGAATTTTTTGGAAAAAGAACGCCCGAAGAAATTGAACAAAGCAACGCGGAACAGGCAAAACGGCATGCGGAAAAACATGCGCGTGAACTTTCACGGCGGGCCGCGCAGGACAAAACGCACCGCGCCGTATTAGAGGCCAACCGGGTGCGCGCCTTGGAGATGGACGCTATCGCCAGTGGCAAACCTGTTCCTGGCGAGACGGTTGCGTCGGCTGCTGTTCCTGAGCCGGCCGGGCAGCCTGCCGTGACAGAGTCAGCGGCGGCCGTGCCAGCTCCGCAAGCTGAAAAAGCGGCTTCGCCTTCCGGGCAAGATCAAGCTGTTGTAAAACAGGCGGGCAAGGCAGAGGACGCCGAACAGACAGCGCCTCCCAAAGAGGACGAATCGCCGGACAAGTCCAGTACCAAGACCAAGGCGCCGCGCTATAAGGTCGAGGACGAACTAGAGCCGGAGGAACAAATCGCTGCCGCTTTCATAGGGCGTGTCGCTAAAGACTCCAC
Organism: uncultured Lentisphaeraceae bacterium; assembly: GCA_964557205.1. Lineage (GTDB taxonomy): Bacteria > Verrucomicrobiota > Kiritimatiellia > RFP12 > UBA1067 > JAQVQN01. The sequence continues at coordinate 5,188 of CAZKZI010000012.1, read as the reverse complement.
ACGAGAGGTCGCCAAACTTTCTCGTGCCCAGACCGGGCAGAAACGCGATAAAGCCATGCCGCTGCGGCGCGGTGCGCCGCCGCCAGAACAGCGCGTCAAAGGCCGTGAGCCGGTGCCGCAGCGTGCGCAACCGGTTTCTGACAGCCGTTCAGTGCCGCCGGACCGCGTGATCATGTTGCGCGGTGCTGTCGTGGTAAAAGATCTGTCGGACAAACTGGGTATCCGGCCCAACCGTTTGATAGCGGATCTGATGCAGCTCAACATTCTGGCTTCGATCAATCAACGCGTGGAGATTGATGTGGCGCAGAAAATCGCCGACAAATACGGATATAAGGTTGAGATCGAGCGTCAGAAGCGTTCAACCGAGCGCAAGCCGGTGTTGAAGAGCGATGATGCCGATGACGCGATTCCCGATGATCTTCCCGAAGCCTGCCAGCCGCGGCCGCCGATCATCACGTTTTTGGGACATGTCGATCATGGCAAGACCTCTTTGATGGATCGTATCCGTAACACGCGTGTGGCTTCTGGCGAGGCGGGCGGCATTACGCAGCATATCGGAGCCTATACTGTTGAGATAAACGGGCGTAAGATAACGTTTCTCGACACGCCCGGGCATGCGGCTTTCTCGGCCATGCGGGCCCGCGGCGCCAGCTTGACCGACATAGCCGTGATCATCATAGCCGCGGATGACGGCATCATGCCGCAGACCCGCGAGGCGATAAAGCATGCGCAGCAAGCCGGCGTGCAAATCATGGTGGCGATCAACAAGTGCGACTTGCCCAATGCGAAACCCGACCGCGTGCGGCAGATGTTGCAAAGCGAGGGACTGACCCCTGAAGAATGGGGCGGCAACATAATTGCCGCCGATATTTCGGCTGCCACTGGCGATGGCATCGATCACCTGCTCGAAATGATCCTGCTTCAGGCGGATGTGTTGGAGTTGGCGGCCAATCCTGACCGTCGGGCCGAAGGTTATGTGGTAGAGGCGCAGCTCGAGCAGGGATTGGGGCCGACAGCCACGCTGCTGATTACAGGCGGCACGCTCAAAGTCGGCGACGTCATACTTTGCGGAGAATTTTTCGGCCGTATCCGGGGGTTGATCGACGATCGCGGACGCCGTGTCAAATCGGCGACCCCGGCGACAGCCGTCAAGTGTATGGGGCTTTCAGGCGTGCCGGAGGCCGGTGCGCACTTCCGTGTGATGCTGAATGACCGGCGCACCCGTAATCTTGCGGAGAAGGCAGCGGAAGAGCGCAAACAGGTGGAACTGGTGAGTTCCAAGGCCACTTCGTTGGACGCGCTTATGAGCCAGATGAAAAACAACCTCAAGCGCGAGCTTGCGGTTATCATCAAGGCCGACACTCAAGGCTCTTCAGAGGCTATTTGTGAGGCGTTGAGGGAGATCAAGAGCGAGAAGGTCTCGCTCAATATCATCTCGGAAGCCATCGGCAACGTCTCCGCCACCGATGTTAATAAAGCCGCCGCAGGGCATGCGCTGGTAGTGGGCTTCAACGTCGGTTGCGACACGGGTGTCCAGCAACAGGCCCGTCACGATGGCGTGCGCATTTCGGCTTTCAGGATCATTTATGAGCTGATAGATTTCATTACGCAGCGTATGTTGGATTTGTTGCCTCCGGAGTACAAGGAAGTTGTCAAGGGACATGCGCTCGTCAAGGCGATCTTCGATATCGGGAAGACCGGACGCATCGCTGGTTGCCAGATGCTGGACGGTGCGCTGAAGTTTAGCGCGCGTTACCGCATACTGCGCAAAAACGAGACGATTTGGGACGGCAAACTCCAAACACTTAAGCATTTCCAGAAAGAGGTTTCGGATGTTTCTGGGTCGCAAGAGTGCGGAATTGCTTTCAGCGGGTTCGAGGAGTTTGCCGAGGGCGACACCGTTGAGTGTTACGTGCTTGAAGAACTGCCGCGTAGCCTGTGACAGTTGAATGGAGGTTTTTATGGCCATTGACCGTCTTGAGCGTGTCAACGCGCTCCTGCGCCGTGAGATCGGCGAGGCTCTGTACAAGGTGTTTGCGGACGACACGCTGGATCTCGCTTCAGTTACCGTCACCCAGGTGAGGGCCGCGCGCAATTTGCGCAGCGCCACGGTGTCGGTGTCGGTCTTCGGGTATGAAGGATCGCGCGGTGTGATCATAAGGCGTCTGGCCGACAAGGCCAGAGAGCTTCAGGCCCTTATCAATCGTGACCTTACTTTGAAATATACACCGAAACTGCGCTTTGAACTGGATGAATCGGTCGAGAAGGGCGATTATATCCTGAATGTTCTCAGCCGTCTTGAGGTCGTTGACGGCGGCGGGGCAGACGGGGACGATGCGGAGGCTTTGAGTGATTAAGGGGCGAGATTGATCGGATGTCATCATTTGCGCAGACTGCTACAAACTGGGGGCTTTTAGACGGCGTTCTGCTGGTAGATAAACCGGTGGGCCCTACATCCCATGATATTGTCCATAAGATACGCAAAACCTTCAAGATCGCTAAAGTCGGACATGGAGGGACGCTGGATCCGAACGCGACCGGTCTGCTGATAATCCTGCTTGGCAAGGGCACCAAACTATCCGACCGGCTGCTCGGTGGCGACAAAGCCTATACCGGGGTGGCCCGCTTGGGTCGAGTGACAGACAGCCAGGATTGTGATGGCAGAACACTGGAGGAGAAGCCGTGGGCTGGGGTTACGCGCGAACTCTTTGAAACCGCGGTGGCAGATGGTTTTGTCGGTGACATCTTCCAGACTCCGCCGATGGTTTCAGCGGTTAAATCCGGCGGTGTGCCATTGTACAAACTGGCGAGGAAAGGGCAGGAGGTAGAGCGTAAGCCCCGACTGGTGCATGTGTACCGTTATGCGGTCACGGACTGGGCTCCGCCTTTGGTCACTTTTGATGTCGACTGCACAAAGGGTACTTATGTGCGTACGCTGGTGCATGATGTGGGAGGTGTTCTGGGATGCGGCGCGTGTCTGGATGCTTTGCGGCGCACACGTTCCGGACCTTTTGAACTCAAGGACTCTGTCACGCTGGATGATGTGTTGCTGTGGTCGGAAGACCAGTTGGCCGCGCATATCATTCCTTTCAGCCGGGTGCTGAGTTTGTGTTAGTGGCTTTTGATCCCTAATTGAGACTGGAAACATGAAAGTCATACGGACACCATTGCAGTTCCGGAGGGTGCCGGGGCCGATCTTTCTGGCGGCCGGTTTTTTTGACGGGGTGCATAAGGGGCACCAGATGGTGATTGCCGCCGCGCTGGAAAGGGCTCGCGAGGTTGGCGGGCAGGCTTGGGTGCTGACCTTTGACCGGCATCCCTTGTCAGTGATCGCGCCATCCAAATGCCCGCCGCTTTTATGTTCGCTTGACGAAAGGTTGCGGCTGCTGGAGCAATTGGGCGTAGATGGCGTTCTGGTCTTGGAGTTTACCCGCAGATTGGCGGTAAAGGAGCCGGAAACTTTTGTCAAATGGCTCTGCGGCAAGCCGCGTGCAGCCGGGGACGGCCGGTCCGGCAGCGGCGCTTCCGTTAAACTGAGTGAAGTGCGCTGCGGGCACAACTGGCGTTTCGGGCGACGTGCGAAGGGAACGCCGGAACTGCTGGCCAGATATGGCAAGTTTTACGGTTTCCGCGTGGTGATTGTGCCTTATGCCGAATATAAGGGCATCGAGATCTCCAGCACGCGCATCCGCTATGCCTTGCGCGAAGGTCGGCTCAAAGACGCGGCCGGCATGTTGGGGCGGCCGTATTCAATCCGCGACAAGGTGATCGGCGGGCGCGGTGTCGGCAAGGCGCTGTGCGTGGCGACGGCGAACGTGCGCCCGAGCGCCGAGGTGCTGCCGCCTAACGGCGTTTATGCCGTAAGGGTTATTCACGACGGGGTCGGGTACAACGGCGTTTCCAATCTGGGTGTGCGGCCGACATTTCCCGGCGCCAACCTTGAGCACAATGTGCTGGAAACACATTTGCTGGGATTTGCGGGCGATCTCTACGGTCAGGACATAGAAGTCTGTTTCATGGCGCGCCTGCGTGATGAGCGCGCGTTCGATTCCCCGCAGGAACTTGCACGGCAGATCAGGCAAGATATCGAAGACGCGCAGCCTCATTTCAAAAATCAGCGCGCAAACAATTGATTGTTTGTGCTTGACGCTGATTGTCAAAGACGGTATATTTTCTTATGAATTATCCCAAAGGGGGTTTGCAAGAGGCTCAAAGAAAAACCGCAAAAGGGAAATGAAAATGACAACAAAAATCAGGATAGGTGTGTTGAGTTTGGCGGGCTGTCTGGCGTTGTCTGCTTTGGCAGACGCCCCGACGATTAGCGACGTGGTGGTCCGGCAGCGCTGGCCGTGGAGCCGGCTGGTAGACATCGAGTATGTGCTGACCTGCCCAGAACCCACGCAGCGGGTGGATGTCGCGTTTAGCGCGTTTAACGATTCGATGCCGCTCGCTTTTCCGCTGGGGGACCCCTCCCTGTCCGGCGACCTGCACCGTGTGGCGCAGGGGAACAGGCGCATTGTCTTTGATCCCGCGAAGTCCGCCTACACGAACGTGGCGCTCACGCGGTTCAATGTGGATCTGACGCCGACCGACGTTCCACTCTACATGATCGTGGACTTGACCAACGCTGTGGGTACGCTTGCGAATATCGAGTACATCTATCCGGGCGACGACCGGTTGGCGGAGACAGTCGGCGGCTGGACCAACGTGTGGTTCGGCGTGACCAACGATCCGGCTTATGCCACGGACAAACTCGTTTTGCGCCGCGTCTCTGCCGGTACGTTTCTGATGGGAGAGGGGGTTCCCCCGATAAAGAAGGTCAACCTGACCAAGGAATTTTACGTCGGCGTCTTCGAAGTGACTGAGGGGCAGTGGGACAGGGTCATGAGAACAGGTGCCCGCACCAACGACAAGCCGAGGAATGTGTCGTACAATGTCATCCGGGGCGCCACGAACGATGTGCCCCCCGTCAACTGGTATACGACGGGTTCAGCCGTCAAACCCGCCACCACCTTTTTGGGAAAGCTGAGAGCCGCGACGGGGGTTGATGACTTCGACCTGCCGACGGAGGCGGAGTGGGAATACGCCTGCCGGGCGGGGACGACGTCCTATTTTAATGACGGTGTCTCCATAAATTCTACCCAGACCAACATTTTGGCAAGGCTGGCCTGGTATTATATGTTTGGAT
>CAZKZI010000011.1:29092-40361 GCA_964557205.1 uncultured Lentisphaeraceae bacterium | reverse complement strand
GTTTCCGCATTGATCCGTGTTCCGCTGTTTGTGTTGAATCTGTGTAAATGGGGTTTTGATTGTTCCCGGAAACTTGGCTGACAGAGAATGGCCAGGAGTTCCGATCTGGCTTGTTTGAGGGTGGAGCCATTTATTATCATGAAACAAAAGTCTATTTGGAAAGGGTTTGCCGATGAAAGTGATTCCGACTGGCTTGCAAGGCGTCTATGTCATCGAGCAGGACGTGTTCAAGGACAAACGGGGGGCGTTTGTTAAAACGTTCCAGCGCAGTTTCTTTACCGCGCACGGGTTGGAATGTGACTTTTGCGAGAACTATTACACCAAATCGCATGAGGATGTGATTCGTGGCATGCACTTCCAGACACCTCCGCACGACCACGCGAAACTGGTGACCGTGATTCAGGGCACCATCATCGATGTGATTCTGGATATCCGGCGTGCCTCGCCTACCTACGGACAACACGTTGAGATCGAATTGTCGCGCGAGAACCGTCGCTCTATCTATATTGCAAGGGGGCTTGCCCATGGGTTTGGTACTTTGAGCGATTCCGCTATTGCCTATTATATGGCAACGTCAGAATACGCGCCGGAACACGATGCCGGAATCCGCTACGACAGCTTCGGGTATTGTTGGCCGATCACAACCCCGATTATCTCAGACCGGGATTTGTCACACGTCCCATTTGAGCAATTCGCCACATCCTTTTGAGTGTTATGAAAATTCTAATTACAGGCGCAACCGGTTTTACAGGACGTTCGCTGGTTTCTTGTCTTCGGAATGCCGGGCATGAGGTCTGTGCTTTGGTTCGCCCCTCAACCGATACTGCCGAGTTATCGCAGTCCGGCATTCCGTTTTTTCAAGATGACGGGCTGCGTGATCTTCAACCCGAGCTGGTGGCGCATGGGCCTTTTGATGGTGTTGTTCATCTGGCTTCTCTTTTTTTGGCCTCGCACAGGAGCGAGGATGTGCTCCCGCTGCTGACCTCCAATGTCCTGTTTGCGACACGACTTCTGGACGCGGCCGTCCGTAGCGGCGTCCAATGGGTTGTAAACACAGGGACAGCGTGGCAGCACTATGAGGGACGCGAGTATTCTCCGGTCAACCTGTACGCCGCGACCAAGCAAGCGTTCGAAGCGTTGGCGCAATACTATGTTGAGGCTTACGGCTTGCGTTTCCTTACGTTGGCGCTGGGGGATACTTATGGTCCGGGGGATACACGCTCCAAGCTTCTGAACCTGTGGAGCCGGATTGCGAAGACCGGGACGCCTCTTGATATGTCGGCAGGCTTGCAAAAGATTGACCTTGTGTATATCACCGATGTTGTCGAGGCGTTTAAATGTGCGGTTGAGCAGTTTCAGTTGGTCAACTGGACGGAGGAAACCATGCCGACGTTCCGTGTTTCCACAGGGGAGAGCCTTTCTTTGCGGGAGTTGGCGACCGTGTTTGAAGAGGTCACTGGCGCGGCTTTGCCGATCCGGTGGGGGACTCGCCCGCAACGCCTGCGCGAGGTCATGATTCCTTGGGAAGGTGCGCTCCCCGTGCTGCCCGGCTGGCAACCGAAGGTGCCCTTGCGGATGGGACTTGCCCGATTGTGGGAATCGACGCAAAACCCGATAAAGGAACTGTAACGTGAACGGTGATCCGGTGCTAGAGTGGCAGGCACGCAATTTGCCCGCTTTGAAAAAGGTTTTTTTTAGACCGCCGTGTACTCGGGATGTCACCCTGATCACGAACTGGCTTTGGGGTGACGACCGTTTCGACACGTTGCTGGACAGCCTGTTGGCTGCCATCCTGATGGCTTGGCGCTGCTGTGGCCGGCTTCCGGTTGTGTTGCTGGTCAACCGAGTGACGCCCGCGCTCCAAAAAATGGCGGATGAGTGGGGTGTCCGCCTGCAGGTCGAGCCCCACTTGCGCGGGGGCGGGGGAAATGCACGGGACCTCAACAGAGATGCGATCTTGAACCTGTCAAAAAGGTTTGATACCGAATATGTGCTGTCGTTTCAGAATCACGCCTTTCCGCTGCGTGAGGGGCTCAATGATTTTATTGGAAACTACGACTATATCGGGGCTCCGTGGGTGTTTGGCAAGGACGATTGGATTACGCGTTTTCTGTTGCGCCATCGCGGTGATGTCGGTAACGGGGCCTTTACGCTCAGGTCACGCCAACTCTGCGAGACGGTCGCCTGGTATTACAGGCGAAAGTACAAGTTACTGCCGCACTGCTATCTGGTGATCGACGACTATTTTATCGGGAAGACTCTGCCGTCTTTTGAGAAGCGTTACCGTGAATCGATACGGATTGCCTCTCCAGAGGTTGCGGCTACCTTCGCGCTTGAGGACAATGTGGAACTGCATGAGTCAATCCACGCAACCCCGTTTGGTTTTCATGGGCCGGCGGCCTTTGCGCATTTGCAGCGCGAAGGGAAAGTGCTGGAATTCACAATATGATGAATGCGGATAATCAACGTGCTGGAAATAATCGAGGGGCCTCTGAGGCCTCTGGAGTGGTTGTGTATAAGCGGGTTTTCGCTTATGGCAGTCTCCAGTTTTGCGGGCATATCAAGGAGTATCTTGTCGCTCACACGGCGGACCTGATGATGTTCATCGTGCAACCGCGTGTCGGATCTCACGCCAATATCCTGCGGCGGTATCATGACGGGGCCATGGTGGAAGAACGTACGGTTAAGTCCTCCCAGAACTTGTTTCTCTATTATCTTCTATGGTATTCGAACCATGTCCGTGAATTGTTGAGTTTCTGCCCCAAAAACCGGAAGACACTCGTGTTTGGGGGACATCCGGTTGTCTTCTTTGGTATGGGCTTGCTCAAGTTGCTGAGGCCGCTCGCCTTCGCATACTGGATCGGCGATTATTTCCCTTCGGCACACCCCGTCATCCGCCTATATGAATGGGTAAAAAAGAGGTATCACGACCGGGTGGACTACGCCTACTATCTGACCGACGCCATCAACCGGGTGATGAATGACGGCACGGTGGTAGACGAGCCGCGTCGTCGGACGGTCATGTGGGGACTCAAGCCCTATTCCGCTGCTCCCGTGCCGCCGTTGGAACCGTTCATTTTATTGTTTGTCGGACTGATCCGGCCAGGGCAGGGGCTCGAGGCGTTGTTTGAGTTTCTGGTTCTGCACCCCGAATACCGGCTTTCGCTGATAGGGGTGGGGCAACCTGCCTACGTGGCTGGGCTTCAGGAGCGACTTCGACAAGCGGGACTGTGTAACCGCGTTTTTTTCCCCAACCAGTTTTACAGCGAATCGGAACTTCTGGAAGTTGCCCGGACCTGTCATGTGGGTATCGCGCTCTACGACACTGATCCGGGGAACTTCACGCATTATGCCGATCCGGGGAAAGTGAAAGCATACGCGGAGATGCACCTGCCTGTGCTGATGACCCGTATCTCGGATATAGCGCCCTTTGTTGAACGCTTTCACAGTGGCAAAGTTATCGAGAACGAGGGGCAGATGGGTGCCGCTTTAGAAGAAATCAGGCTTCACTATGCATTTTTCCAAGAAGGGCTTGAAGCCTTCAACGGCCACTTTGCCTATGAGCAGCATTACGGGCGAGCGTTTCGATCTCTGGAGGAGTGCTGGAAATGATCTCGGTTAAAAAAGTTCCTGTGAGCGTGATTGTGAGCATGAGAAATTCGTCATCGACGATCATTGACTGTCTGGAAGGGTTGGTTTCGCAGGAGTATCCGATTGATGGGATCATTGTTTTTGACAATGTTTCCTCGGACAACTCAGCCCAATTGGTCGAGGATTTCGCGACGCATTCTCCTGTACCCATTCGGGTTGTCAGGCAGACGGTAAACGGTGGCTTGGCCACCAGTTACAATACGGGAGCGACGATGGCGATGGCACCGCTTCTCGTGCTCGTCCATTCGGACGGGGCTTTCCCTTCTTCTCATGAACTCGAGAAGTTGACGGAGCCGCTGTGTAAGGACGAATCCGTGGTCGCAACCTTCCCAAAATTGTTGATGCCTCGGGATGTGTGGGATCGCTTTCCTTACTGGCAGAAACATCTCTTTTCCCGTGCGCTTGAACGTGAAGTTCATTCCATGTGCGGAAAGTTCGACTGTATCCGGAAAGAGGTTTTTTTGCAGGCGGGCGGGTATGACACGAAACGCTTCACGGCGACGTGCGGTTACGGTGGCGAGGATTCGGATATTAACTATCGCATCGCGAAGTTGGGGTGCGTGGCTCCAACGGACGCAAAGGTCATTCATCTTCACGATTTGAGCAACAGCTATGGTCTCCGCGCACTGTTTGTGACTCGCAAGATGTTGGCAAGGACCTATGCCAAGGTGTTGCTCTTTCAGGGTTTTCAGCCCACTCTTGGCAAGGTCTCGTTTTTTATTCGTCCAGCCCTGACAGCTATCCCGTTTATCCCACACCTGTTCTGGGGGGGGGTGGTTCTCCTGTTCGTGTTCTCGCTTGCGAATTCCTGGCGGATGTATACCTCGCGCAGCACGTTGCTGAATTCCCGTATCCTGCTGTTGCCGTTTGTGGACATCGCGCTCGTGTATCACGAAACGTTCTGGTTCATTGAAGGCCTTCTGACTCCGCCCGCCGACGCTAAACGCTTTCGCTGACTGCGCGGGTATAGATGGACGTCCAGTTGTGCCCCTTGGCCTTGATGATTGCCGCTTCGCGGCACTTCTTCAGCAGAGCTTCGTCTGAGCAGAGTTTCAGGATGGCGTCTGCCATTTCTTTTGCGGCGACCGCAGTTACAATCCCTAAACCTTCTTCGCGGATCTCTTTTGACGCGGGCGGGACGTGGGTGGAGACCACGGCCAGTCCGCAGGCGAAAGAGTGTCGGATCTTGATGACGTCGCCATATTTTTTTGTGGATACGTCAGTGTCCGGGTATGGTGCCAGACCGATCAGGCATTCACAGGTCAGCCTGTCCAAATCTTCCGGGTTATCGATATAACCGGTGAAGGTGACGTTACCGAGACCGTGTTCAAGGACTTTTTGCTTCAGTTCGGTTGTCATGGTGCCACATCCGGTGACGATCAGCCTGATACGCGGGTCGGCGGCTTGCAGGTAGCGGGCAATCTCCGGCAGGAACTGGACTCCGTTGTCCACATGGTGGCCCCCCGAGAAAATCACCTTGAATTTCTCCAACTCGTCATACGGTTTGATTAAGCCCTCGCGGAATTCCACACCGTAATGTACCGTCAATTGCTTGGCCATCCTGCTCATGTCGTAGTGCAGGATGTCGCGGCGGGCTTCTGCGATCGCGTCGGTAACATTCCAACAGATGTCCGCACGAGCGCATGCGAGCTGATCGAGCCAATTGAACACCGCACTCATCCAGCGGCTTCGGTAGCGCTGCGGCGCCCAGTCGAAGGTGTAGTAGATCACTTTGAGAATGTTGAGCGCTTTGCGGAAACTCTGCCCGACGAGTGTGTTGACGGACTCCATGCCGATCAGAAAATGGATGGGGCCGCAGTCGGGATACAGCTTGGGTATCTGCGACAAGAGCTGGCGCGACGCGAGCACGTCGCGCAGCTTGAGCCGCAGGTAGGTTTGCATAACCCGGCGGTCAGAAGGGATGTCGTACAGCCAACGGAAACAGTCGGAACGGTGGGTGGCCACAAGTTGCCCATCTTTATAGACTTCCATGGTGCAGTCGAGGGATATGTCGGGCAGGGGATGCGGCTGCTCAATCACAAAAATATAGTGGGCTTTGTTTTCTGTGAAAAACTTTAGCAGTGGCTCGATCGGTCCGCTGCCAGAGGTGCGCTTGCCGTCCTTTTTGTCGGAATGACACAGGATGACAACGTTACATGCTGATGGGACGGCTGTTTTCTGGTTCATATTGAAGGGTGTTTATTATTGCCTTTTACTAAACGGATAAAGTACCATAACACACTGATTTTTAAGGGTCAAGAAAGGGTGCGGAATGGACTTCTGGAAGGATCGACGGGTTGTGGTGACAGGCGGATGCGGTTTTCTGGGCTCCTACCTTACGGAAGAGTTGGTGTCTGTTGGCGCGCAGGTGACGGTGGCCGATAATCTGGAAGCGGGAACGCTGGACAATATCGTTTCGGTGGCGGACCAGGTTAAGTTTGTGAAGGCTGATCTCATCGCGCTGGACACTTGCCTTAAAGTCTCCGAAGGCGCGGATGTTGTCATGAATCTTGCGGGACGTGTCCGCGGGGTGGGGTACAGCAGTAAACACCACGGTGAGATGTTGTATCAGAATACGGTGATCCAGTTGAATATGTTGGAGGCCGCGCGGCAGAACAGCGTGCCCCGCTTTCTGGCGGTCAGTTCGTCGTGCGTGTATCAGGATGATGCCGAAGCTCCGATTCCCGAACTTCCTGTGACGTTGGGATTGCCCGAGAGTTCCAATGAAGGGTATGGCTGGGCCAAGCGGGTTGCCGAGTTGCAGGCCCAATATTATTTCAAAGAATACGGTATCGAAACTGCGATTGTCCGCCCCACGAACGCCTGCGGTTCGCGGTACCCGTGGCGTGGGGAACAGAACTCCTTTGTGATGCCCACGCTCGTGAAGAAGATCATGGATGGTTCTGATCCTCTGGAGGTTTGGGGGAACGGCCAGCAGCGCAGGAATTTTCTGCACGCCACGGATATTGCGCGGTTGTTTATGATGGTGACTGAACGGTACGCCTGTGCGAAACCCGTGAATATCGGATATGAGCAGGACATCTCTATCGCGGAGTTGGTGAATTTGATCTGTGAGGTGACTGGCAAATACCCCAGAATCGTGTTCGACACATCGAAGCCGACAGGATGCCTGCGTAAATGTGTGGACTCCACGTTGCTCCGTAAGGTCACCGACGGATATGAGCCTCGGGTCAGTCTGGAGCAGACGGTTCATGAGATGATCGCTTGGTATCATAACACGTTCAAGTGATGGTGGGGGCGGTGTGAATCCCGGACAACTTGCAGATAAAAAGATCGTCGTTTTTTCGCACTATGCCACAACAGGCGCGTGCGAGGAGTTGCGAGATTGGCTTGTCGCGAGCCGCGTGCGCGAGGTGGTGTATGTCGCGTTCCCCTTTGGGAGCGACCTTCGGCGGCCGATACGTGTGGAACGTTATCGCTACGGCGAGCGCATATCGGAGCACCGGTCGCTTTTCCGGTTGAAATTGCCGGAGCCGGTGGCATATTTGAAGGATTTTCTGTACGCGATCTGCTATGCGGTGCGTTTTGGCAGAAAGGCCGATGTGCTGGTGGCTGGTGATAATCTGCTGGCGGCGGCGGCTATTCTGGCACGATGGTTGAGCGGAGCGCGACGGATTGTCTACTACATGATCGACTATACGCCGGTCCGTTACGCCAACCGGTTGCTGAACGCCTGCTACTACGCGCTCGACCGGTTTGCCGCTACGCGGTCGGATGCGGTGTGGCCGCTTACGCCGCAGATCATTCAGGGGCGGTTCGAGGCGGGACGTCTGGACGAGCGGCAAGTCCGCTGGTACACAGTGCCGTATGGTAGCCATCCGCAGAAAGCGATTCCTGTGGCGGCATGTGACCGCAAGCGCGTGGTATATATGGGGGATGTGCTCCGCAATAAAGGGGTCGAGTTGTTCGTGCCCATGGCACGGGAACTGAAACACCTTGTCCCTGATTTCCGTTTCACCATCATTGGCGGCGGAAAGGATCTGTCGGCTTTGCGGGAGGAAGTCCAAATGGCTGGACTGGACAACCATTTTGATATCTGCGGTTTTGTCGAAAAATTTGATGATGTGGTCGGCCATCTGGTGGAAGCCGGTGTCGCCGTTGCGCCTTATTATCCGTTTGATGCCAATAATTTTACCTTCTTCTCCGATCCGGGGAAAATCAAGGTTTACCTTGGGTGTGGTCTGCCGATCGTGCTGACGGACGTGCCGCCTATCGCAAAAGACATTGAAGAGAGAGGCGCGGGGAAGATCGCCCGGTACGACGCGGCTGAATTTGCGAATTCCGTTTCCGCCATCCTTATGGATAAGGACTATCCGCAGATTCGCGAGAACGCACGCAGATTGGGCGAGCAGTATGCCTGGCCCAAGGTGTTTGCGGAGGCGTTCGAGCGGCTTGACAAAAACGCCGATTCAAAACGAGCGTGACATTTTCGCGAAAAATGTCACAATAAGAACCTGTTTATCCCTGATCGGGTACTTACGGAGAAAAAACCTCTTATGAAAAAAGCCGACACGAAAAAAGCCGTCGCCAAGGCCAAGCCTCGGATACGCATAACCGACACGACCTTGCGTGACGCGCATCAGTCGCTCTGGGCGACGCGCATGCGCACGGACGACATTCTTTCCGTTGCCGACGAGGTGGACAAGGCCGGTTACTACTCTCTGGAATGTTGGGGCGGCGCCACTTTTGATGTGTGCCTGCGCTTCCTGCGCGAGAACCCTTGGGAGCGCCTGCGCCAGCTCAAGGCGGTCTGCAAGCAAACCCCGCTGCAGATGCTCTTGCGCGGTCAGAACATTTTGGGTTACAAGAATTATCCTGACGACGTGCTTGAGCGCTTTATCGCCTTGGCGTGTGAGAACGGCATGGATATCTTCCGTATTTTCGATGCCCTCAACGACACGCGCAACCTTGAGATGGCGATCAAGACCGTCAAGAAATACGGTGGCCACGCGCAGGGCACTATTTGCTACACCTACAGTCCGGTCCACACGGTCGAGAAGTTTGTCGAGATCGCCCGCGAACAGGTATCCATGGGCATAGACACGCTTTGCATCAAGGACATGGCCGGTATCCTGAGTCCGACCGCTGCCACCGCTCTGATCTCGGCTCTGGTCAAGTCTGTCAAGGTGCCGGTTCAGGTACACTCCCACATGACCAGCGGCATGGCCGTGGCAATGTACCTCTCGGCGGTCAAGGCCGGCGCGGGCGCGATCGACACCGCAGTCTCGACTATGTCGGGCTTCTCCTCGCAGCCGCCGACCGAGACCTTGGTGGCCATTCTTGAGGACGAGGGATATGACACCGGGCTGGACCACAAAGCGGTCGCCAAAATCAACGCGCACTTCAAGGCTCTGAAGAAAGTGCGCGCACCTGCCTCCTCCGGGAGTATGGAATCGGTGGACGCGGGTGTGCTGGAGCACCATATTCCCGGTGGCATGATTTCCAATCTGCGCTCGCAACTGGAGCAGCAGGGGGCTCTGGAGCGGCTGCCTGAGGTGCTTGAAGAGTTGCCGCGCACACGCAAGGACATGGGATATCCGCCGCTGGTAACTCCCACCAGCCAGATCGTGGGCATCCAGGCGGTGCTGAACGTGCTGGCCGGCAAACGTTACGAGATGGTCACGCAGGAGACGCGCGATTATGTCAAGGGGCTTTACGGGCGTTCGCCCGCGCCGATCGATACCAAGCTGGTCAAGAGCATTCTGGAAGGTGAGAAGCGGGTCACCTGCCGTCCGGCTGATTTGCTGAAGCCGGGTTTGGCAGAGGCGGCCAACGATCTTGACCCCAAACTGATCGAGAAAGAGGAGGACATCCTCTCATATTGTCTGTTTCCGGAGGTGGCGCTGGGCTACTTCAAGTGGCGCGCGGCACCGGCCGACAAGCGCGACCAGATCCCGGCGGATCTGGAGTGCGGCGCGGTCAAGAAACCGGAGCCTGCTGCGCAGCAGGCGGATTCAGTGCAGGCGTCTGCGGCAGCCCCAGACGCCGGGCAGGAAACCGCGCGTTACGCTGAGATCGGTCGTCTGGTGGCAGGACTGGCCAGCCGCTTGGGTTTTGCGGCCGGTTCCGCACCGAGCGTTATGCCCGAGCCGCTCCCGGTGGCAGCGGTTACAGTTGCCGCACCGGCCAAGTCGGCCGCGCCTGCGGCTGTCGAAGGGCCGACGATCAACGCGCCTTTGAACGGCACTTTTTACCGTTCTTCGGCGCCGGGCAAGCCCGAGTTGTCAAAAGAGGGCGACTGTTTGAAGGCTGGCGAGCCGCTGTGCATCGTGGAGGCCATGAAGCTTTTCAACCAGATCAAGGCTGACAAGCCTTTGACAGTGGTTAAGTTCCTGGTCGAGCACGGCGCGGTGGTGGCTAAAGGCCAGCCGTTGGCGGTCGTCAAATATTGACGCCGCGTCGTTGGCCGTAGCTTCACATGCGCCTGATCGGCGAAACTGTTTGCGTGGGGTGAACGCGATGAAGCGTGACAAAGCACTGGTGGTTTTTTCCGGGGGCCAGGACAGCACGACCTGTCTGGCACAGGCTTTGCGCGATTACGGCGCAGGTAATGTCGCCTGCATCACGTTTCATTACGGACAACGTCACGGACTGGAGGTCGATGTGGCGCGGCAGGTGGCGGCGCATTTCGGCATTGCCGACCACAAGTTCGTCAGCCTGGACTGGTACAGTCAGGTGACCGACAGCGCGCTACTCAATCCGCAAGCGGAGATTGGCAAGGACGCTGCCGCCGCTTGTCCCAATACCATGGTGGACGGGCGCAATATGCTGTTCCTGCTGGTCGCGGCGGTCTATGCCAAGCGGCAGGGTATCCATGACATAATCACCGGAGTCTGCGAAACGGATTTCAGCGGGTATCCGGATTGTCGCGATGTGTTTGTCAAGTCTTGCAACGTCACGCTCAACCTGGCCATGGATTATGCGTTTCGCGTGGTCACGCCGCTCATGTATCTGACCAAAGTCGAGATCTGGGCGCTCGCCGACCGGCTGGGGATTCTGGAGTACGTGGCGGAGAATACTTTAACCTGCTATAACGGCATCATTGGTGTCGGTTGTGGCGAGTGCCCGAGTTGCGAGCTGCGCAAAAAGGGATATGAGGAATATCTGCGTAGCAAGGAGGGGTAATGCTGACTGTATCCAAAGAGTGTCGGTTTGAAGCGGCGCATGTTCTGACCAATCACGCCGGTCAGTGCAAGAACCTGCACGGCCACACCTACCGGGTTATCGCGGAGGTGGCCGAAAAAGCGGACGGCGCCGACATGGTGATCGACTTCAAAGATCTCAAGCAGGTGATACAGGAGATGATCCTGGAGCGTTTTGACCATGCCTTCATCTACAACGAGAACAGCGCGAGCGAATGCGAGATAGCAGAGGTGGTCTGCAAGCACGGCATGAAAAGCGTGGCTCTGCCGTTCCGCTCCACGGCCGAGAATCTGGCCCGTTACTTTTTCGAGGCGCTTAAAGCGCATGTGAAAGTGCTCTCCGTGAGGGTCTACGAGACGCCGGAGTCGTGCGCTGAATACGCGGAGAGATAGTTGGGAACTCGGCGTGCCAACCGATCAGTATCTGCGAGACTGTGCCATAATTGCGACCACCA
>CAZKZI010000011.1:5141-28992 GCA_964557205.1 uncultured Lentisphaeraceae bacterium | reverse complement strand
AGTGGTCGCAATGACGAGAGTAAAAAAGAGGAGACGGCTGACAATTGGGTCTTGCCACCAAGTGGTCGCAATGACGAGAGTAAAAAAGAGGAGACGGCTGACAATTGGGTCTTGCGTCTTGACACCCGTCAGTTGTCGTGTGGTGCCGAAAAAGGCAATTTGGCGAGACGTATATCGGGGTGCTTGTCGCCGAAGTATTTGAGGTCCCAGTCCGTGGTGAACAGGATTACCGCGCGTCCGGACATGTCGGCGGCAAGCCTGCATCCCATCGGCAACTTGCCTGACCGCAAGATTTCGTGCTCCGCGTCCTCGGGGTCGACCCAGCGTATGACGCGCCAAGGCATGGGTTCGAGTCGCGAGATCGCGCCATACTCTTTATCCAGCCTGTATTGCAGCACGTCAAACTGCAGAACGCCGACCGCTCCAAGCAGCGGGATGTTTTGGACGGCGTCTTTGAGCGTGAAAGACTGGATAGCGCCCTCTTGCAGCAGGTGCTCAAGCCCGGTGCGGAAACGCTTGTAGGTGGAACTGACGGGATTGTGCAGCAGTGCGAAGCACTCGGGCGGGAATTGCGGCAGAGGTTCGTAGACCAGACCCTCTTCTTCTGTCAGGGTATCGCCGATGCCGAAAGAGCCATGGCCGACAAGTCCGATCACGTCGCCGGGGTAGGCGATATCCACGGTTTCGCGATCGCGTCCGAAAACACGCTGCGAACTGGCGAGTCGCAACATCTTGCCGGTACGCGAATGAAGAACCTTCATGTCACGCGTGAAAGTGCCGGAGCAGACACGCAGGAAGGCAATCTGATCGCGGTGCTTGGGATCCATGTTCGATTGGATCTTAAAGATGAAGCCGGAGAAGGCCGGGTGCTCGGGCGCGACCAAGCCTTTGCTGGAACGGCGCGGACGAGGTGGCGGAGCGTGTTTCAGAAAGGCGTCGAGCAACAGGTGTACGCCGAAGTTGTTGATCGCGCTACCGAAGAATACGGGCGTCATGTCGCCGGACATGATCAATGCCGGGTCGAGCGTCTCGCTTGCCGCGTCTAGCATCGCGAGTTGCTCGATCAGATTGGCGTAGTTCTGTTCCGAAAGACGTTCGCGCACCTGCGGGTCGCGCACGTCATGCACTGAGACAGGAGCGCGGTAGGCACCGCCTGGCGTACGTTCAAAGAAATGCGCTTCCCGCCGCATCCGGTCATAGACCCCGCGGAATTCATGGCCGTCGCCCAATGGCCAGTTCATGGCGCAGACGTGGATCTGGAGCGTCTGTTCAAGCTCGTCGATGATGGTGAGCGGGTTCCGCGCGGGGCGGTCGAACTTGTTGACGAAAGTGAAGATAGGGATGCCGCGGAACCGGCACATCTCGAAGAGTTTAAGGGTCTGACTCTCTATGCCCTTGGCCGCGTCGATGACCATGACCACGGCATCGACAGCCATAAGCACGCGGTAGGTGTCTTCGGAGAAGTCACGGTGGCCGGGCGTGTCGAGCAGGTTGATGCAATAGCCGCGGTATTCGAACTGCAGGACCGTCGAGCTTACCGAGATGCCGCGCTGTTTCTCCAGTTCCATCCAGTCGGAAGTCGTGGAATTCTGGGTCTTGCGGGCCGTTACCGATCCCGCGAGTTGCACGGCGCCGCCGTAGAGCAGGAACTTTTCGGTCAGCGTGGTCTTGCCCGCGTCCGGGTGTGAAATGATGGCGAAAGTTCGCCGCCGGGCTATCTCGTTTTCAATACTCATTCAGTTACAATCTCTTGCGACTCAGAGCCAACGCCCTCTGGAACCGAGGGATTGTAGCTGAAATCGGATGCGTATCTTAGCGGAAGCGCTTGCTCTTGACAAGGCTGGGTGGCGATTCAACTTTGCTGCATCGCACTCAGGAGTCAGGTTTTTTAAAGGGGCAGTGCTCGGGGCGACGAACTAGGACCCAGGACTCTGGACTTAGGACCCAGGACTCTGGACTTAGGACCCAGGACTCCGCCTACATCACAAATCGCAACTGGTTCATTCAGGCGGTTGAAAAGGAGCACCGAACAGATGTATGATTATAGCGGCAGGCATCCAGCAACTTACTGACCTTGCTGGGTCTCTCATTCTGACTCCTGAATGCTGTATTTTGACTTCTCTCTTGCAAATACACCGGAAGGGTTTTGCAAGAGGCTCAATTCACTACAAGTTCGGTTTAACTAACGGAATGCGAGGAAAGGGGACTTTAATGGCATGATGCGTTTTAGGATCGAGTTTGCCGGGCTTTATCTGATCTTGCCAGCAGCCTTGATGGCGGCGCGGTTAAGTGGATATGTTGTGCCAGTGCTGCCTCTATTGTGGGTGGCGGCATGTCCGGCGGCTGTATATCTGGTCAGATGCCGCGGCTGGTGTGTATGTGAACTGGTTGGCAGCAGACTGGACCTGCGTCAGTTACGTGGTATGGTTATGCGGTTCGCTGTGGCGGCCGTGCTTTTATCGGCGGGAATGCTGCTGATCGAGCCGCGCGGGTTCATGCTTCTGCCGAGGTGTGATCCGCGGCTGTGGGCGCTAGTGATGATTTTTTATCCGGTGCTGTCGGTTGTGCCGCAGGGTATTCTTTACCGCGCGCTGTTCCACACGCGCTACGCGATGTTGTTCCGCAGTGAGCGTGTCAGGGATCTGGCCGCGACGGCGGCCTTCGGCTGGGCGCATCTGGTTTTCGGTAACGTCTGGGCCGTGGGGTTGACGTTGCTCGGCGGATTTTTCATCAATCGCACCTATCGCAAGAGCGGCTCACTGCTGGCCTCCAACATTGAGCACGCGGTCTATGGTCAACTGGCATTCACCACAGGCTGGGGACTGTTCCTCTATCATGGCACGATACGGTTGTTGGAGGGAGGGTAATAGAGGGGAGGTGGTAGTTCTAAAGTTCGAGAGTTCTAAAGTGGTGAGTGGACGGAGTCAGGGCTCGGAAGTGGGGTTTGGTTTGAGAATGGCATGCTACGAACAACCAAAAAGTGTCAAACGGAAATCAGGACTGGACATAAACTTGAAACTGGGAAGGCAGGCCGTCGTATGGTATGTTTCAGTACATGAAACGGGCATTATTCTTTTTTTGCATGGCTCTGGTGGCGCGGGCGCAATATTCGCCGGATGAGATGCTGAAGCCGTACGTTTATACAAATGAATTCGGGGAGACTTTCCCGTACAGGATGAGCGCCCCGCAGTTTCCGGCGGCAGACAGGCGCTATCCCCTGATACTGTTTCTGCACGGTTCGGGCGAGTGCGGGACAGATAACCTGAAGCAGATCAAGGTCGGTTTGCCGGCTTTGCTAAAAAGTCTGCTCAAACGGACGGAACAGGTGATTGTGCTTGCCCCGCAGTGCCAGATTGGCAACTGGTGGGTGCGACGCCTGGCTAGGCAACCGGATTACGCGGCAGCCAAGGAGGCGATGCCTTCGCTGGAAGTTGCATTGGAACTGTGCCGGCATGTGGCAGCGCAAGGTCTGGCGGACACAAACCGGCTGTACATAACTGGATTGTCCCTGGGTGGTTTCGGGACTTGGGACGCGATCCAGCGCGACCCCGGCATGTTCGCCGCCGCAGTGCCGATCTGCGGCGGCGGGGACATACGCAGAGTCGATGTCATCCGTGATATGCCGGTATGGGTCTTTCACGGCACGGCGGATAAGAATGTGTCTGTGGATTGCTCGCGGCGTATGGTGGAGGCGCTAAAACAGGTCGGTAGCCGTTCGGTTCTGTACACAGAGTATGAAGGAGCGGCCCATAACGTATGGGACCGCACGTATGGTGATCCGAAGTTGATCGACTGGATGTTGCAGCAGATTAAGAGTAAAAAGCCGTGGTGGAAGTTCTGGTAAGGTGACTTCCGCGCTGATTTTCAGATTGAGGGGACGATAGGCATGAAAATTAATAAACTGGTCATGGCAACGGTTTTTTTCGGTATACTAGCGATTCAGGCTCCGGCGGCTACGAACGTGTTTGAAATGCCGCTGGTTTTTCCCAGGCACCGTGTTTTGCGACAGCGTCTGATAGAGACAGTGCGGGCCGGGCGGACAGAAGAGATGGAGAGGGTCTGTCGCGAAGGGGTGGAACTGTTGCCGATGGATGCCATGTGGCGTTACAACCTTGCGTGCGCGCTCGCATATTATGCCGACAAGGAGCCGGCGTTCGAAGCCTTGGATCGCGCGATCGAGTTAGGGTTCCGTGACGTCGACGCCATAAAGAACGACAATGATCTGCAACAGTTGTCAGGTTCTCCCCGCTTCCGGACTTTGCTGGAAAAGGCCAAGGGGTTGGCGAATAAACCGGTCGAAGGCATGCCGCAGGCGGCACCGGTGACAGTGTTGACGGGGCATCCGGTTGAAATCAACGCTTCGAATACAATGTTTGACTTTGATTCCGGCTGCTTTAAAAACCTGCTTACGCTCAGAAAAGCGGACAACAACAAGATTTCGGCAGAAGCCGCCAACTACCGGGGGCCGGCGGCGGATACCGTTGGCGGGTGGATGCGCTCTGACGAGGCGTCCGGTAACTTCGGTGATCTGTATGTCAACCGTGATGAAGGCCACTCGCCGTTGGCCGTAACTAATTTTCCGGGGTTGACACCAGTGGTCTACGGGACGGAAGCGGTCGCGCACAACGCGCATCGCGGCTTGCCTAACATGTTTTTCGACTATCCGGTGCTGGGAAACGCTTCGCTCTCCATGGTCAGCGGCCCCATGTGGCGCAGCATGCCGCGCATGGTGGTCACCGACCCTTACCAGCCGCTGACGATGTTCCGTTTTTACGTCTCCAATCAGAGCTGGTTTTTCCCGGCTCACATGGACTATGAATCCGGCAAAGTCGACCACTTTCCGGCCAACACCCCTTATTACGTCGTTTCCAAAGGATCGTCCTTTTCGGACTTAGCTTTTATGGAGGCTTTTGCCGCAACTATGGCGGCCTTCAGGCCGGAGACGAAAAGAGCGCTGGTTGCGCACAAAACCATGGCGCCGATATTGCAGATGATCCTGCGTTCCACGCAGAAAAGTCTTCGCAAGCCGGAAGATTATCTGACAGGCGCTGCGCATCCGGTGGTTTTTGACGCCAAGGATCTCGATGTGGAGGCGATGGTCAAAATGGCGCACGGTCTCAAGCCTGAAAACGTGCCGCCGCTGGTGGTTTTGAGGGTGCTGAAAGACGAAAACGCGACGGCAGGTAAAGAATTCTTTGATTTGCGGCCGGAAGGGTTGTTCGACACTCCCTTCGCGATCGCTCGTGTGGCGCGCGGGATCGCCCGCGAAAGGCGCATGACCTTGGGTGCGTCACTGGCTTCGGGAAAGCTGGGTGTGGAATTCCGCTGGGTGGTGCTTCAAGGCGACTCCGCCAAGATCAAGATCAAAGCTTTGGATGCGAGCGCGTCGAAGGTGGAAATCAGCGTGGCATATCACGGCGTGTACCGTCCGACAGGAACGGACGGCATACCTGCTGCCATCCACAGCAGCCGGGTTGACATAGGTTGTTTTGTAAAAGCGGGAGAGTATTATTCGCCGCCTGCGATCTTGTCGGTCTTTTACTTGCCGAATGAGACGCGCGTTTACCGTGATGACGGGCAGATTCTTTCTGTCGACTACAACAATGCCGAGCACCGTTATGCCGATCCCGTGCTGACAATGCACAAGGGCTGGAAAGACCTTTACGAATACGATGATGCTGGGCATCTGACCGGCTGGTACCGCAAGCGTGGGGAAAATGCCGAGCGTTTCACGCATGCCGGCCACAGGGTTCTTGAGACCGACAGCCTGAACCGTCCGGTCAAGGCTTGCGAGGTTCAGTATCTGCCACGCCAGGGTGTCACGCAAGGTCTGCCGCCCAGCCTGTCGTATGTCGACACCCCGCACGTCTTCACCTACGCGTACCAGAACGAGCGTGACAAGGTGGGCAAAGCGAGTGGGTCGAAATAAATGATGAGATAATCGGTGCGTACGGTCAGACGTTGAACAGGAAGTGCATCACGTTGCCGTCCCTGACGACATACTCTTTGCCTTCGACGCGCATGACTCCGGCTGACTTCGCACCGGCTTCGCCCTTGTGCTTGACGTAATCGTCGAAGGCGATCACCTCGGCGCGGATGAAGCCGTGCTCGAAGTCGGTATGGATGACGCCTGCGCATTTGGGCGCGGTCCAGCCGCGGCGGAAGGTCCAGGCGCGCACCTCCTTGGGGCCGGCGGTGAAATAGCTTGCGAGTCCCAATGTGTGGTAGGCCATGCGCGCGGTCTGTTCGAGCCCACTCTCCTTCAGTCCGTAAGAGGCCATGAAATCGTCCCGTTCGGCATCGGAAAGTCCGGCCAGTTCCGCTTCCATCTTGGCGGATATCACGATGACGTCGCAGTTTTTGCCGGCGGCGAACTCTTTGACGCGTTTGAGCTGGTCGTTGTCGGCGGACAGGTCGTTCTCGTCGACGTTTGCGCAGTAGATCACCGGTTTGTCGGTCAGGAGCTGGAGGTCTTTCAAGGCGTTGACGATGGGGTTGGCCGGTGAGCGCGGGAAAGTGCGCGCCGGATTGCCGTCGTTAAGGTGGCGCATGAGATGCTCCATGGACTCGACCTCTTTGCGCAGATCCTTGTCGGCGCGGGCCTGGCGGCCGACGCGGTCGATTCGTTTCTCCAGCGACTGCATGTCGGCCAGCACCAGTTCGGTCTCGATGATCTCGATGTCGCGGAAGGGGTCTATGTCGCCCTCGACATGCACCACGTCGTCATCCGTGAAGCAGCGCACCACCTGGAGCACGGCGTCGCATTCGCGGATGTTGGCCAGGAACTTGTTGCCCAGACCCTCGCCGCGGCTGGCGCCGCGCACCAGACCGGCTATGTCGATGAAGTCGACAGTGGCTTTGATGACCTGCGCCGGTTTGGCGATCGCCGCCAAGGCATCGAGGCGCGCGTCGGCCAAAGGCACGGTGGCTTTATTGGGCTCGATGGTGCAGAAAGGGTAATTGGCCGCTTCCGCGTTCTGCGCGCGCGTCAGGGCGTTGAAGAGAGTGGATTTGCCGACATTGGGCAAGCCTACGATACCGACACCTAGTGCCATTAGATTAAGTCCTTTTTCATTGAGGTGTTTGCAAAACCTTTTTCGTCAATCTGCAATTTTGGAAGCTCACTTCAGCAGACCGCACCATCCGGGAATTGCCAGGGAGAGCCAAGGAACGTACGTGATCAGCATTAGCGCGAAGATCATGGCTATGAAGAAAGGCAGAGCTTTGACCGTCACCTTGGCGATTGTGGTCTTGCCGACGCCGCAGCCGATAAAGAGGCAGGTGCCGACAGGCGGCGTGCAAAGGCCGATGCAGAGGTTGGCGATGATGATGATGCCGAAATGAACGTCCGTGAGACCGAGTTGACGCACAACCGGCAATAGAATCGGAGTGAATATCAGCAGAGCCGGGGTCAGATCCATAAACATGCCGACAGCCAGCAGCATCGCGTTGATGGTCAGCAGGATCACATAAGGGTTGTTCGAGAGACCCATCAGCGCGGTTGATACTGTCTGCGGTATGTTGGCCATGGTCATGATCCACGACATAGCGCTCGAAGCGCCGATGAGTATCATCACGACAGCGGTGGTAAGTCCAGTCTGCAGGCAGATGTCAGGCAGATCGCGCAGCGATATTTCGCGGTAGAAAACGACCGTGAGCAGGAAGGCGTATGCCACCGAGACTGCCGCCGCTTCCGTGGCCGTGAAATAGCCCTTCAGGATGCCGCCGATGATGAGGATGACCAGCAGCAGGCTGGGTATGGCCCGCCAGCATGTGAGTAACGGGTTGAGGCGTTGCACGGTTTCCCCGACTTGGAGTTTGCCGTAGCCGTTGCGGATCGACAGCACTCCGGAGACGGCCATGATGCATAGGCCGATCAGGATACCGGGCAGGATTCCAGCCATGAACATGGCAGCGACTGAGACCGAGCCTGCGGCCACCGTATAGACAATCATGGCGTTGGAAGGCGGGATCAGCAGTCCAGTGGTGGCTGCGGTGGCGGTGACCGCCACATTGAAGTCGCGGTCATAGCCTTGACGGTTCATTTCGGGAATCATGAAGCCGCCGATGGAAGAGACAGCCGCCGCGGCAGACCCGGAGATCGATCCGAACATCATGCAGGTCAGGATGTTCACATAACCTAAACCGCCGGGCAGGCGGCCGACGGCCAAAGAGGCGAAGTCGATCAGCCGTCGCGCCAGGCCGCCGCGCCCCATCAGGTAACCGGAAAAAATGAAAAAGGGGATCGCCAGCAGTGGGAAACTGTCAACCCCGTTGGCCATCCTTTGCGCTACGGTGTATCCGGCGTCACCGCCGTTGGCCAAGATCGCCAGCAGGGACGAGACCGCGATGGCGACCGCGACCGGCGCGTTCATGACCAGCAACGTGACAAAAACGATGACCAGTATAAAGATGATGCCGACCATGGTTTAGCCCTCCGATTTGGTAAGCGCACCGAGGTTTTCGGCAGGTGTCTGGATTATTGAAAGCATGGTTTCAATGGCGAACAGGATGATGAAGATGCCGCCCAGAGGAACAGCCATGTAAACCATGCCGCGTGACATCCAGGGCATGGTGGGAAGTTGCTGCCCCATTTGCCCCACGGCCATGTTCCAGCCTCCGACCACGAAGACAATGACAGCCAGCAGCAGGATGATGACCTGCACGATCAAGGCTAACGTTTTGCGAGCCTCGGGGTGCATTTTGGTCACGAAATAGTCCACGCCCAGATGCGCTTTCTCGCCGAAAGCCAAGGCGCCTCCGATCATAGATACCCACACAAGCAGCACACGCGCCAGCTCATCGGTGTATTCGGCTTGGTGTCCCAGCACGAAGCGTGTGAAAACACCCCACAAGACCGTCAGAGTAAGCACAACCACCATGAGCATGAGCAAGATTTCCAGCGAGCGCAGAAATCCGTGCCGTATGGTTTTCCATGCGCCCATCATTTCACCTCCTGGATTTCGGTGAGTAGTGTGCGGATGTCCTGATACTCCGGATCTTCAGTGATGGGGGCGCAGGCTTTGCGGAAACTCTCGAGGTCGGGAGTGATCAGCTCGACTCCGCTCTCTTTAGCCTTGGCCAGACTGGTTTCAGTCATTTCTTTCCAAAGCTTGCGCTGGAAAGTCTCCGAATCGTCGGCGGCCTGTTTCATAGCTTTCTGGATGTATTCCGGCAGTCCGTCCCAGGTTTTGGTGCTGACGATCAGCATGTCGGGAATGCGTTGGTGGCCGGAGAAGGTGAAATACTTGCAGACTTCGTAGTGGCGGCTGCTGATGAAAGAGGGCGGGTTGTTCTCGGCGGCATCGACCGTGCCTTGTGAGAGCGCGGTGTAGAGCTCGCCCCAACTGATGGGGCAGGGACTGCCGCCCATGGCCTTGATCATGTCCATGGCGGTGCGGCTGTTCATCACGCGAACCTTCATGCCGTTGACATCCTCTACCGAACGGATAGGTTTTTTGGTGGTGTAGAAGTTGCGGTCGCCTGAATCGTAATAGCAGAGGCCGCGGAATTTTCGCGGGATGCCCAATTCCAGCATACGTTGACCGATGGGGCTGTGCAAAGTGTTCCAGAAGTGCTTTGAATCCCGGAAGGCGAAAGGCACACTGAAGACCTTCATTTCCGGGAGGAAGGCTTCCAGCGCGCCGGTAGATACTTTGGTCATGGCCAGCTCGCCCTTCTGCACCTGTTCCAGGCAATCCACCTCGCTGCCTAGCACCCCGCCCGAATATATGTCCAGCGAGACCCTGCCGCCGGTCAGCTCTTCCAGGCGCTTGCGCATGAAGAGCATGCCCTGGTGTACGGGGTGTGACTCTTCGAGGCCGTGCGCCAGCTTGATGACGACCCGGCCGGCCGTGTCCGAGCTTTTGGGTCGTATTATGAAAGCGCCCAGCACAGTAGCGAGAAACATGCCTGTGGTCAACCCGGCAATGAAAAATGATTTTGATTTGTTCATGTGACGCTCTCTTTTTTTATTAGCTTGGAACTGAAAGTGATCCAGCCGAAAATCGCGATCACGACAAAGCTGGCGAGCGGCAGGATGAACGCGGCACTCTCACCGTTCAGAACTGTGAATCCTATATTGATGGTGCCCTGATCGATGAACCAGCCCGCGCCCATCGGCATCAGAGCGCCGCCGACAATCGCGAAGATCAGTCCGGCCGAACCGAGCTTGGCGTCTTCGCCCAGGCCGTCCAGGGCGATGCCGTAGATGGTCGGGAACATCAGCGACATGCAGGCCGAAACACCCACCAGGCAGACCAGTCCGGTCTGATTCTGGAGCAGGATGGTCAGGGTGATGAGGGCGGCACCCGCAGCGGCGAGCAGGGTCAGCAGCAGGCTGGCGTTGAGGTATTTTAGCAGGAAGGTGCAGATGAAGCGGCTACTGAGGAATATGATCATCGCCACGATATTCCAGTCCTGTGCGCGTTCGGCGATGAAACCGCAATTCCGCCCGGCATATTGGATGATATAGGTCCAGCAGGTGATTTGGGCCGCGACATAAAAGGTTTGGGCGATCACGCCGCCGACCCAATTCTGGTTGCGGAAGAGACGCTTGGCCGATTCGATCGGGTGGATATGTTCGGTCTTCGGCTGCGAGGGAATCTTGCTGAGCAGGAAGATAAAGAAAAAGACGACGACCACAACGCCGAGAATCACATAGGGATTGCGGATAATCCCGATGTCGTGCGTTTTCATGGCGGCGTATTCGAGCTGGTTGGCCGGGGCATGTATAAACGCTCTAATCGCCTCGGCCATTGTCTCTTGCGGCACGCCCTGCGCCTGAAGGTCGGACGTGATGCCCGCGAAGTACTTTTCCGCCTTGAGATTGCGCAACACCAGCTTGCTGGCGACAACCATGCCGAGCAGGGAACCCATGGGGTTGAACGCCTGTGCCAGATTAAGGCGGCGGGTGGCGGTGGCGGGGTCGCCCATCGAGAGGATATAGGGGTTGGCTGTGGTTTCCAGAAAAGCCAGACCGAAGGTGAGGATATATAGAGAGACCGGAAACCAGAAGAAGTTCTCCGTGATGGCGGCAGGCAGGAAGAGCAGCGCGCCCAGCGAGTACAGGGCCAACCCGACCAGTATGCCGGACTTGTAAGAGAATTTGCGGATAAACAGCGCCGCCGGGATTGCCATGGTGGCGTACCCGCCGTAGAAGGCGAACTGCACCAGAGAGCTTTCAGTATTGCTGATTTCGACAAATACCGCTTTGAAGGCGGCAACCATGGGGTTGGTGATGTCGTTCGCGAATCCCCAAAGGGCAAACAGCGTGGTGGTCAGGATAAAAGTAAACAGCATTGCCGACGGCACCACGCGTGGTTTTTCTTGGGCAGTACAATCTGTCATAGCATATCTCCTGCATCGGTCAAGTATAGTTCAGGTTTAAACGAGATCATGTTCAAAAAAACTAGAATACATGGTTAGGCGTGTCTTTCAAACAGCAAATTCGTATGGATAGAAGTGGTAATGCCACTCTTTGGTTACGGCCTTCATTGGTTGCCGGTCGGTTTCATCTGGGGGAAGAGGATCACGTTACGGATAACTTCTGTTCCGGTAAGCATCATCACCAGCCGGTCGATGCCCAGTCCCAGTCCTCCGGTAGGAGGCATGCCGTGTTCCAAGGCCAGGATGAAATCCTCGTCGATCTTTTCGGGATCGTCGCCGGCCTGGTTCCCAAAAGCGGCGCGCTGCGCGAAGGGGTCATTCTGTTCCGTGTATCCCGGGCAGAGTTCTTTGCCGGCCACTACGAACTCGAAGACATCCACGAGTTCGGGGTCATCCTCGCAAGCTTTCGCCAGCGGCACAAACTGTCGCGGCAGGCGTGTCACAAAGGTCGGCTGGCGCAGGGTTTTCTCCACCGCCTTGCCGTAAACCTCATGGGTTATCATCAGGTGGTTCCATGCCGGGTCGGTGTCCACTCCCTTTTGCTCCGCCCGTGCGCGGGCCTCCGCCGCCGGAATATCGAACCAGTCCGCGCCCATCACGTCTTTGACCGCGTCGTTGTAGGTGAGCGTGCGGTAGGGCGGGGTGAAGTCCAGCAGTTCCCTGGCCTCACCGTATTCGACCGTCATCGAGTCCAGGACGGTCTGACACAGGTGCGGCAGCAGCCCCTCGATCAGGCTCTTCATCGAGCCGCAGTCGCCGTAGGCCTCATAGACCTCCAGCACGGTGAACTCAGGATTGTGGATGCGGTCGATGCCCTCATTGCGGAAATCCTTGCCAAGTTCAAAGATCTTGTCGAAGCCGCCGACGATCAGTTGTTTCAGGTAGAGTTCCGGGGCGATGCGCATGACCATCTCGGTGTCGAGGGCGTTATGGTGGGTGAAAAAGGGCTTGGCGGCCGCGCCCCCGGCCTGGGCCTGCATGATGGGGGTCTCGACCTCGAGGAAACCGCGACCTTGCAGGAAGTTGCGGATTTCGGTCAGGATTGCGCTGCGCTTGTTGAAGCGGTCGCGCGACTCGGGGTTCATCATCAGGTCCAGATAGCGCTTGCGGTAACGCTCCTCGACATCCTGCAGCCCGTGGTATTTCTCCGGCGGCTGCATGATTGCCTTGCCGAGGAAGGTCCACTCATGCACCTCGATGGTCGGCTCG
The DNA here is from genome assembly GCA_964557205.1 of uncultured Lentisphaeraceae bacterium. Lineage (GTDB taxonomy): Bacteria > Verrucomicrobiota > Kiritimatiellia > RFP12 > UBA1067 > JAQVQN01. Next base: position 16,395 of record CAZKZI010000011.1, on the reverse strand, counting down.
CCGGTTCGGGTGGTGAATAGCCGTCCTTTGACGCCGATGAAGTCGCCGAGATCCAGATAGGCGAAAGCCTCGAAGGCATCGGGCGTCAGCAGATCCTTTTTGACGAAGATCTGGAAACTTCCCGTGCCGTCGTTGAAAGTGGCGAAAGAAGCCTTGCCCATGCGTCGGACAGTCATCAGGCGGCCGGCCGCGCTGACGAGCTTGTCCTCGGCGAAATCCCGCCGGATATCAGACAGCCGCGCGCGGTCGAAAGCGCGGATGGAAGGTTTGAAGCCCAGTTCCTGCAACTTCTTCAGATTGGCGATGCGCTGATCCCGGTACTCATTGCTCGAAAGAGCCTGCTCATTTGACATTTCTGCTGATTCCTCCCGCTAAATGGTTAGATACTTTAACAAAAACCGCGGCAGGTGTCATTGCCGCAGTCAGACAAAGGGCGCAAGCGCGTTGCCTCAGAACTCAGGACGCTGGACCCAGGGTGTGGTGCCCAGAACACGGGGCCCAGAACCCAGGGGTCAGGCCGTCAGGGGCGATTTTACTTCGTTGCATCACATCATATTTGTTTTGTTTGCTTCTTGAGACCAATTGAGATAAATTCAATATAAAAGTGGTTGCTTATTAATTTACGCGGATATCTGCGGATAACCGCACAAAGGCTTTGGCGGTAAAAATGAAGTATGATTGTTGACATCAAAGCGGGCGGCAGATGTTTGTTCAGGTTTTGATAATTGTTACGGATGGAGTTAAACAATGAAGCAAAGGCAATCTGATCCTGAGTTCTGGCAGCGTAAACTTATGGCGTTTTTGCATGACGCGCCTGATAAGTGTTTCGATATAGCCAACCATGAAAGAAATGCCGCCCGTGTGCAAGCCAGCGCCGGCTTTGTTGACGAAACACACCGCAAGGAGCTAGAGAAATCCGTGAAACCCGCCGACTGGTTTTCATCTTCCGCCGAGCGTTTTGTGTTTCCTCAAAAGAAGTGCTCGCACAATTTCTCAACCTCCCCGCTTTTCATACATCCGCTTTCCTCTGTTCCCTATCCTTTCCCGAACGGGTTTGCCCAACGGGCTGGTGTCCTGTCTGAAGCCATACAGTCTGCGGTAACAGGCATTGAAACCAGTGATTGGCATGAGCGCTTTTTCCTTTACTGGCGGCGCTGGATTGAAAACGCCTCTGCCTCTGAACGTATAACCAAAGCCGATCGTGAAGCATTGGCGCTGCTTCCTGCTGATTCACGCATTCCAGACCACACGATCTGGACCCACATGGCTGTCACATCAGCTTTGTCTAGCTGTCTTGTAAAAGGCGTGGTCTGTCCGGAACTGCTCCTCTTTCAACTCGGGCCGATCCAGGATTTTATCGCCCAGGCCCGCTCGGCCCGTGACCTGTGGTCGGGATCATATCTGATCTCATGGCTCATGGCCCACGGCATCAAGGCGGTTGCCGACGAAGTCGGGCCGGACGCGGTCATCTTTCCCAGTCTGCGCGGCAACGGCATCTTTGATGCATTGCACAATAACACATACTATAAAGCCAGATGGCAGAACGGCGATAACGGTGAGACGGAGACCACTTGGGAAAGGCTGCTCAAGGATAAGGGCGGTTGGGACAAGATGGCCGACTGGCTGCTGACGCCGACCCTGCCCAACCGGTTTATGGCTGTTGTGCCGCCGGGGAGCGGCGAAGAACTGGCGGCCAAGGCCCAAAAGGCGGTAGAGGAGGAACTGCAAAACATCGGAGGGCATGTCTGGCAATGGTTAGCCGAAAACGGCGCCAGCCCCGATTGGAAAAAACGGTGGGATGCCCAGATCGTCGCCTTTCCGCAGACCTCCTGGGCCGTTCAAGCGTGGCTTGACCGCGAGGCCTGCCTGCGGGAAGCCGGGAGCCTGCCGTCCGCGCTGGACGACAAGCAAGGTGTGGCCGGACGTATCCGCGCCATGCTTGAAGTCGGTGAGAAAAAACTGCCGCATGATGACCGCGATGCGCGTTATTACACAGACAAGAGCCAAAAGGCAAAGTTGAACAACTCCGGCCTGCTCTGGTCGGCCCATTACGCCCTGCTGGACGCCAAGCTGGCCGTTCGCCGCAACACGCGCGATTTTGCCCAATGGGAGCCTCTGGGCTCTGCCGCAGTCAAAGACTCTCTTTCCGGCAAGGAAGAGTGCATCGGTGATGAAGCGTTTTGGGCGAGGCTGGCGGAAAAACATGAAGCACTGTTCAAGCCTGCGTCTCACCGTTACGGTGCCATGAATCTGATCAAGCGGCTCTGGTGCCGTGACGATCATGTTCCATATCTGCGTCAGCGTCTGTTGCTTGGAGAAAAGCCTTATCGGAATGCCTTGCGCTTCGACTCGATTCCCGAGATCGCGGCGCGCAACACTGTCGCGTCCTCTTCTGCGTCCGGGGTCCGGAGTCCTGGGTCCTCCAACCCCTATGTGGCTGTCCTGGCCATGGACGGCGACCAGACAGGCTGCTGGGTCTCGGGCTTTAAAACGCCCGAGTTTATCAAGCAACTAGCGCCAAAGGCCGGAGAGTATCTGCGCGGAAACGGCGCTGCTGGCTTGCAGCGTTTGCTCACGCCTTCGTATCACCTGCAGTTCAGCGAGGCTCTCGCCAATTTTGCCATGCACAAGGCGCGCGTCGTAGTCGATGAGTATAACGGCGAACTGATCTATGCCGGCGGCGACGACGTGCTGGCGATCCTGCCCTCCACGCGCGTCATCGACTGTGCCCGGGCGCTGCGCAAAGCCTTCCAAACCAATTTCGAGAATGGGCGCATGTATCCCGGCAACGAATGCGAAGCTTCCTGCGGCATTGCCGTGGGTCACCAGAACGCGCCGCTCCAGATGCTGGTCAAGGAGGCGCAAAAGGCCGAGAAGCGCGCCAAAAACGAATACGACCGCGCCGCACTGGCCGTCAGCCTCTACAAGCGCTCGGGCGAAATTATCGAGTGGGGCTGCAAGTGGAAGAGCGGCGCGCTCGATCTGATGGCTGAGATCACCCGCCTGACTGAGGCCGATCAGCTCTCAGGCCGCTTCCCGTATGCCTTGGCCGGACTGTTGAAGCCCTACGCGTTGGAGCAGGCCAAACCTGACGAGCTTAAAGCCATGCTGCCGGTTGTTCAGGCTGAAGTGCGCCATGTGCTTTCGCGCCAAGGCGCGGGGCTCAAAGACGAAGAGCGGGAAGCGCTGGCAACCGCCATTGACCGCTATCTCGAGGTATGCTGGTCGCCGCCGACTCCTGAGGCTGGGGCCTCTGCCCAGCCTGAGGACGCAGGACCCAAGACGCAAGACCCAGAGTGCCAAAAGCCAAAGCCCCGCCCTCATGACTTTCTAAACCTCTTTCTTGCCGAAACCTTTATCAACCGCCACCGCGGGGAGGACTGAACGATGCGACACACTTTCACTCTTGAACCGCGTGACCTGCTTTTCCTGCGTGACGCGCGTCCAATGGCCGCGTCCGATGCCGGGCTCGGCGCCAACTGGCCGCGTCCGGATCAGCTCTGGAACGCCGTGATCAACGCCTTCCATCGTCAGTGGCCTGAGCCGCAGTGTTGGGAAGGAACAGGCAAACACACCTTTCGCGACAAGCGTGATGCTGCCTATGCCGGAAAGAGCAAGGACAAGAACGCCCATTCCTCTTTCCGGTTCGGTGCGCTGAAGACTGTCGGGCCTTTCCCCTATAATATTGGTACGCGTATGCTGTACCTGCCGTGTCCGCTCGATGTCGGCATGGAGATGGTTGCCTGTGAAGGCACTGATCTGCCATGTCCGCTGAACCATGCGTTCCGTTCCAAAAAGCTGGGCAAGACCGATTTGCCGCCGTGGATATCCGCCGACGATTACGTGCGTTACCTGGCAGGCGAAAACGGGATGCCGGGAAAACCTGAGCTCTTCGATATCGAGCGCAACATCGGCATAGCGATCGATGCGGAGACCCAGACCGCCGCACAAGGACAGCTCTATCAGGCCGAGTATCTGCGTCTGCGTCCCAGCGTGGCGCTAGCCTTTGAGGCATTGTGCGACATCAAACCCAAGGGCATTGACAACAAGGTGGATGTCTTCGCCCGCGCCGATTGTCCCGACACGCTGGTGGTCGGCGGTCAGCAGGGCGTGGCGCGGCTCAGGACCCAGGACGCAGGACTCAGGTTGCCGCAAGCGGAGATCACGACACGCTGTTTGCGCTGGACCTTGGCAGCGCCAGCCTTGTTCAACGCTGGCTGGCTGCCCGGCTGGTGCTGTGATTCGCGAAAACTACCGGATGCGCAGAAGGCACCGTTGGGAAGCGTGATGCTGCCGGGAGCGGATGCTCGTCTGATTGCGGCCCGCATTGGCAAACCAGTGGCTTTTTCAGGCTGGGATTTGCAGACTGGCCCCAAGCCGACGCAACTGGCCGTTCCCGCAGGCTCGTGTTATGTTTTCGACTGCGGGACAATCGAGAACGCCCAGGCATTGGCCCGACTGCTCCACGGCTGTCCGCGTAGCGACCGTTTCGGCGAGAAAGGCTTCGGCATCGGGCTTTGCTCGTCGGTTGCGGTTGGGACGCAGGACGCAAGACCCAAGACCCAGACCAATGCCTCAAGTCCCGGGGCTTGAGCCCTCTCTCGCAACTCCAAACTAAAGGAAAAACTGATGAAAACAAAGATACTCACACTCTTCACCCGCACGCCGCTGCATGTCGGCGCGGGTTCCTCCGTCGGCGCGATCGACCAGCCGGTCATCCGTGAACGCCACACCCGCTTCCCGGTCATTCCCGGCAGCAGCATCAAAGGGGTACTGCGGGATTATGCTGCCCGTCGGAAAATGGCGGAAATTGAAAAACTATTCGGTCATGAGCCTCTCGACAAGGATGACAAGACCTATGCCGGTGCGCTTAGTTTTGGAGAGGCCAGACTGCTCGCCTTCCCGTTGCGCTCAGCCAAGGGTTCCTTTGCGCTGACAACCTGCCCGCTGGCGTTGGCACGGTATGCCCGTGACAAAGGAATCGCATTCGCCGTGCCGCAGGTGGCAGATGGCCAGGCATTGGTTTCCGATGCGGTGCGGCTGCAGTCGGATCAAGCCGCGCTGGAAGAGTATGTCTTTAAAGCCATAGGGGATTTTCCCGCTGACTGGGCGGAACACCTGTCTGGACTGCTTGACGATGCGGTTCTGCGTGAAGCCAAGACCCATTTAGTTCTGCTTTCAGACGGCGATTTCTGCTATTTCGCTGAAAACGCCTGCCAGGTGCAGCACCACAACCGGATTGATGACGAGACCGGCACGGTTGTGGAGAGAGCGCTTTTTAATACCGAGACGGTTCCGAGTGAAACGCTCTTCTATGCTCCTTTCCATGTCTTGAAGGATGAAGCGGACGACAATGAACTGTTCAAGCATTTCATGGAGTCAGAGCGGTTGATCCAATTCGGAGCCAACGGCACCACCGGTTTGGGGTTCTGCACTACCAAGCTTGCATAAAGGATTTTCAAAATGAAGAACAAAGACCAGATCAGGGCGAAAAACGCGATTAAAGCGGCGGAAAAACGTCTAAGCGGCAAACAGGGAGGTGAAGTCATAAAAAAAGTCCCCCCGCTAATCATGAATCACGGGTTGCTGGCGTTGGGAGCGTATGCCTTTGATGAAAAAACAGGGGTTAAAGGCGCGCTGGATGCGATTGCCGTACATCTGGCCGACAAGGACATTGGCCTGTTGCCGTCCCAGTACCCGGCTGACACCCAGGGACTGATGGACTACCTGAGCAACGAGGCTGATTCCGACCAACTGAAAATGTGTACTGCCGAAGCCATGGCCTGGCTGAACTATGCGCGGCGTTTCATCAAAAAGTAGGGGGCATGTATTATGAGCCAGATTCCTGTTACCCGGGAATATGCCGCCGCTGTCGGCGAATGGTGCGAACAGGTTGAAAACCGTTCGTTGCTGCATGATAAATTCGCGTTGCCCAAAAACTGGGGCGATGCCGTTAAGGAAAATTCGGCATCAAACTGGTCTATCATGCGGATAGCTACGGATGGCGCGGTTCTGCTGAAAAAGAAGGCTGACGAACTGGCCCATCCAGGACGCAACGTCTATTCCGAAAAGGCGGACTCGATGCGAGCAGCATCCAGAGTCTGCCAGGCGCTTGCCCACACCAAGACCGGTTCCGGGCTGGAGCCGTTGCGACCGAAGCACACGGCTAGGTTTCTTGAACTGCTGAAAGGCACCTACCCCGGCAATCGTTTTCGGATTATCAAAGGGCGGTTGGAGGGCAGATTGGCCATCAATCTGGCTGAAGGTCTCATTCAGAATGCTGGCATGGCGCTCGACCGGATATTCGGGTTGCCGCTTATTCCCGGTTCCGCCGTCAAAGGCGTGACGCGCAATGCCGCTTTGGCTGAGGTCAAAGCGAATCCGGGGTTGCTCGAGACATTTGTGCGCGTGTTCGGCACGTCGGAGAACGACTATAAGAAAGGCGACTTGTCCGGCTTCACGGCTCCTTCGGGATTGCCGCAGGATGTCAAAGGCGCTGTCACCTTTGTTCAGGCCACTCCAACCAATGATGCCCGTATCGTGGTGGATATCACCACGGTCCATTTCCCTGATTACTATCGGTCGGGAGTGGAAGCTGATCAGGGCAACGAGTCACCCCGACCCAATCCGTTTCCCGCTGTCGAGCGCGGCGCGGAGTTCGCCTTCCCCATTTTGCTGAACAGCATGAGCGATGATCCCGCATTGCTGGAGGCTGCCGAGCGCTGGCTCGGCAAGGCGATGCAGCAGAATGGATTCGGTGCCAAGACCGCTGCCGGTTATGGCTGGTTCAGCGACCTTTCGGAAGAAGAGCGCAGGCAAGCGCTGGTGGAGCAGGAGCGTAAGGAAAAAGCGGAAGCCGCGAAACAGGCGCAGGCTGAAGCGGAGAGGGCGGAAGCGGCTCGCATTGCCGCGTTGTCGCCCGACGAAAAAATCAACGAAGCCAAGGCGGTTCTCGCCGCGCTCGCCGACGAGCCTTTCGCGGCCAAGGTCAAAAATATAGCCTCGTTGCCGGAGCCGGAACAACGCGCCTTGATCCGCCTGTTTTCGGAGGAAAAAGCCAAGAAAGACAAATTGAGGACTTGGCGCAGGAAGAAGCCTGATAATGTAAAAGCGCTTGAAGCCGTTGCCAATGAACTCGGAGAGAAGCTGCCATGAATCGAAAAATCCATATTACTTTTATTACCCCCTGTTTCTGCCGTGGCGCGGACTGTTCTCCATCAGGCTTTCCCGAAATACGCCCGCCTTCCATCCGCGGCCAGCTCCACTGGTGGTTCCGCGCTTTGGGCGGGAGTTATGCTGATGAAAACGTTATTTTCGGCAATGTGCATGGCGAGGCCAAAGCTTCAAAGCTGGTTGTGCGCGTTCTGTCTCCGCTCACGCCGCGCACCGAGCAAAGTCCAACGCTTCCCCACAAGAGCGGCGGTCCCGCCGCACCCAAGCAGGCCGTGGCTGTCGGAGAATCATTCGATCTGCTTTTGTCCACGCGCTTGGGCGGACTTACTTCCGAGCTTGAAGCCATGTTTTCAAAGGCTCTGGAGGCCTGGTTGCACATGGGGGCTCTCGGCCTCCGGGCGACCCGCGGTGGCGGCAATTTCAACTGGGAAGAACAGCCCGATACGCCGGAGGAATATGAGGCTGCAGTTGCCCGAATCATCCAAGGCTCATCCTTGCAGGCGACGCTGTTGAATAAAGATTATCAAAATGCCGAAGCCGCGCGTCGGGATATCACCAATACGCTTGCGGATCGGGCCTTCGGCTCTGCCGCACCTTTGGGCAAAGCCTTCAATGGCCGGAAAACATCGCCATTGCGCTTCCGGGTGGTGAGCTTCTCTTCAGGGGGCTTCCGCATTCTGGCTGTCTGGGATGGACGCAACGCAGTGACACGCAACACAGGGCGTGATTTGGAAAATGCGATTAAAACCCTTGCCGCCGCCAACAAGCCGATCGGGCTGCAGTTGCGTCAAGCTTGGACGGAGATGAGATGAGAGAAGAGAGAATAGTTAAGAGTGAAGAGTGAAGAGTTAGAGAGGACGCAGGACCCAGGACGCAGGACGCAGAGCCCCGGAGACAGTGCCCGGAACTCAGAAACGAAGTCCTGAGTCCTGAAAAAGGAAATTACTATGACCCACTTATGTCTCGTATCTGACCAGCCCGTGCCGAATTTACTGCCGGTGCTGCAGCCTGAAACCCGTCCGGATAAGGTGGTGCTGGCCGTGTCTGAGCGCATGCGCGAGAAAGCCGAGTGGCTGGCTGGTGAAATCAAAAAACGTCAGATTGCTGTGGAGCACTTGCCTTTGGTGGACGCCTACCAACTCACAAAATTGCAGGAAACATTTTTGGAGTGGCTGACCTCGCATGAGCAGGAGGATGTGGCGCTGAATGTGACGGGAGGCACCAAGCCGATGGCGATAGCCGCTCAGGAAGCTTTTCGGGTTGCGGGCAAGCCCGTGTTTTATGTCAACGCGGAAACTGATGATCTGGTTTGGCTGGATCGCGGTCGCCCGCCCGTGAAGCTGCTGGCCGCTGTGCCGCTTAAAACTTTTCTCAAAGTCCATGGCATGACAATCGAGACAGCGGAGACACGGTCCGGGCTTTCGACGGAGTGGATGACTTTCAGCCAGGAACTGGCTTATGTCAAAGCGTTGCCTTGGGAGCGTGCGCTGGGCAAGCTGAACTACCACGCCATGGAGGCGGAACGGCGCGATCTGCTGGATATGGGGCGCATCACGCCGGACGGCTGTCCGTATTGGGATGATTTGATGGAGTCGCTTTATTACAACGAGATAATCCGTCACCGTGACCGCCTGCTTTTCCGCTCTCCTGAAGCGCGCACCTTTGCCAATGGCGGGTGGCTGGAGCATCTGGTCTTTGATGTAGTGAGGGAACTGGAGGGCATCACGGATCCGGCGATGAACGCGCATGTGGTGGACGCGCACAACAACAGGAATGAACTTGATGTCATCTTTCTGTCACGCAACCGGCTTTTCATTATCGAGTGCAAGACCAAGCGGCTGGCCCGCGAAGAAGACGCGGTTCACGGTCCGGCGGCTGACGCGATCTACAAGCTTGATTCTTTGCGCAAGGCAGGCGGTTTACGCACACGCGGCATTCTGGTTTCGTTCCGGCCGGTGCCGGACAACCATAAACACCGGGCGCAAGAAACCGGTATTACGGTCATAGATCAGAAAGGCTTGCCGCGGTTGAAGGAGTTGCTGGCGGCAGCCATCCGTTGAGAGGGTGGACTCAGGACCCAGGACCCAGAATGACACGACACCATGACACTTGATCTTTCGACGCTTTATGCCGAAGACGGCACGGCGCGGCTGGCGCGGCTGGACGACTACGTTTGCGCGGCGCTTGCGGCGGTTTCAGCCGGTGGCGATGTGACCCTTACGGGGCCGGCGCCGGTCTGGCTCTATCTGCGGCTGGCTCATGCCCTGCACGGCCGTGTCCGCAAACTCTCTTATGCCAGTCCGGTGGTTGGCAATGTGGTTGTCTTCGACCACACTTCGTGAAGCCGGGAAAAGCGGGCGGACATCTGCGGATATCCGCAGGCGACAAACGCGGACCCCGTCATGTTATCATGTCGGCAATGGCATCACTGATTCTCACTAGCGACACATTGAGCGTCCGGCTGGTTTCAAAGCGACTGGAGGTGCTGCGGCATGATTACAGCGAGACCAGAAGCGTGAGCTCAAAGACCGAGGTGCCGCTGCATGACCTCGACCGCGTGGTGCTGGTCGGGCAGCCTTCTGTGACCATCCCGGTGCTCACGGAACTTATGGACGCGGGCATACCGTGTTATTTCGTCACGCGATATGGGCGCTGGCGCGGCGCTGTGTGCCCGGACCGCAACCTGAATGCCGCGCGACGCATACGGCAGTACGTGCAGGCCACTGATACTTTGTTCTGCCTGAGTGTGGCGCGGCATCTGGTCAGCGCCAAGATTCGCAACAGCCGCCGGGTGTTGCAGCGGCTGGCAGCCAACCGTGACATGTCCGGCTCTGGTGAACACAGTATGGTGTGTGATGAGCTTAAGACATTGGCGGAACGCGCGGAAAAAGCTGAAAGGCTGGATGTCTTGCGCGGGGTGGAGGGTTTGGCCGCGGCACGCTACTTTCGTCGCCTGGGAGTTTTCTTTCCGAAAGAAATGCCGTTCAGCGAAAGGTCGCGCCGGCCGCCGCGTGACGCGGCCAACTCGCTGTTATCCTGGACCTACACCATCTTGCTGGGCGAGGTCGAGGGCGCTGTGCGTTCGCACGGTCTGGATGCGGGCATAGGGTCGCTGCACGAGGACACGCTGAACACACCCTCGCTGGCGCTTGACTTGCTGGAGCCGTTGCGTCCGGCTGTGGCGGATTTACTGGTGCTGGGCATGATCAACCACAAGATCGTACGCCCCGAGCACTTCAAATATTGCGTCGAGGACGGCGGCACGTATCTGACCGAAGAGGGTCGGAAACCGTTTTTCCTGTCTTATGAACAATCCATGACCCGGCGGTTCTCGCCCGCCAAAGACGCGCCGCACACAGACCTGCGGCAGGTCATAGATACTCAGGTATGCGTCTATCTGCGGGCGCTGGAACGCGGGGTCTGCGAAGAGAATTTTTTCATTTTGCCGTGATGATTTTGGATGAGGCAGACGCGATTTTCAGTGAAGCGGTTGACGAGTACAACCGTTACAAGATCGGTGTGGCGTCAGGGTATGTGCCAGCCGAAAGGGAGTTCCGCGAGATGTTGTATCTGGTAGCTTACGACATAACGCAGCCCAAGCGGCTGAGGAGGATTGCGAAGACCTGCAAGGACTACGGGGTGAGGGTGGAAAAGAGCGTGTTCGAATGCGACCTTGACGAGAAGCTGTTCGGATCGCTGTGGCAAGAGATCAACAAGATCATCGATCACGACGAAGACGCGGTGATCGCCTACCGCATCTGCCGCAACTGCGTGCGCAACACCCTCAGCGCGGGGGCGGTGGTGCGGCCCGGGCCGGTGCTGGTGTACATGCCGTGAGATTGTCGGAGGCAGACACAAAACAGCAAAACTGCGGGTCTGCCTCCGACGAGGTGTAACTGATTTGAAAGCAAAGAGATACATGGAAAATTGTGGACGGTTTGATATGAATGGCGGCAGATTGAAGCCTGTCGAAAACCGTCTCCCTCCGAAACTGGCCCCAAACACCGGAAAAACCCTTGAAAAACGCACAGTATCAAGGGTATAGTCATAAAGACCACATCAGCCGAAAGGCGATTGAGAC
>CAZKZI010000011.1:0-5041 GCA_964557205.1 uncultured Lentisphaeraceae bacterium | reverse complement strand
CTGGTCATAAAGACCACATCAGCCGAAAGGCGATTGAGACAGCCACCTTTCGACGGGTGGCGCGATACCGAAATATTTGGTCATAAAGACCACATCAGCCGAAAGGCGATTGAGACAAATCTTCTTCGGGGGCGGATTGCCAGCTTGACGATACTGTCATAAAGACCACATCAGCCGAAAGGCGATTGAGACGTGTTATTACCTCGTTACTCATTGGTTGCTCCTTGTTTGGTGTCATAAAGACCACATCAGCCGAAAGGCGATTGAGACTCGCCACTGCTGTAGCCGTCCTCTGTCTCGATTCTCGCGTCATAAAGACCACATCAGCCGAAAGGCGATTGAGACACATAATCCGGCGCGTCGTAGAAGACAAACCTGCCGTCCTGTCATAAAGACCACATCAGCCGAAAGGCGATTGAGACTTCGGCGAATCTTGCCCATCAATGCCGCTCCGACGGCGTGGATAGTCATAAAGACCACATCAGCCGAAAGGCGATTGAGACTGAGCTCCCCCCAGCCGCAACGCGTCCGCGCATATGGGGTCATAAAGACCACATCAGCCGAAAGGCGATTGAGACCCCACGGCCGCCGTGTTCTTTACGGGGACAGGCCTCATGTCATAAAGACCACATCAGCCGAAAGGCGATTGAGACTCTATAATCAAAGCTGTCATGGCAACTCCTTTCGGTGTCATAAAGACCACATCAGCCGAAAGGCGATTGAGACCCCCGATACCGAAAAGAATGCCGCCGGGAGTCCGCATTGTCATAAAGACCACATCAGCCGAAAGGCGATTGAGACGGGGCGTCGACCACGGTGTACTGGGGATCGCCAGTACAGTCATAAAGACCACATCAGCCGAAAGGCGATTGAGACTGATTCCGGTTTCTGTCATAATTTTGTCCATGATGATTGTCATAAAGACCACATCAGCCGAAAGGCGATTGAGACTTGTCCCCGATATGGAAAAGAATGCGGATGGGAGTCCGCGTCATAAAGACCACATCAGCCGAAAGGCGATTGAGACGTAACGCTAAGGCTCGATTTGCGGACTCTGTATTCAGTCATAAAGACCACATCAGCCGAAAGGCGATTGAGACATCGTTGTCCCCGACACAGAGAAGAACGCGGACGGGAGTGTCATAAAGACCACATCAGCCGAAAGGCGATTGAGACGCGGCCTGCGGCCCAGAAGAACTGGGCCGCAGGGATGAAGAGTTAAGAAGGACTCAGGACGCTGGACCCAGGACGCAGGCTGCTGGGACGCTGGGACGCAGGACGCTAGGACGCTGGGACCCAGAACTCAGGCTGCCGGGACGCAGGACGCTAGGACGCTGGAAAGTAGGAATTAGGAATTGCGTTGGACTCAGGCAGTTGCGCGGGATCGAATAAAAGGCCTTGAAGAAACTGCGGGACTGGGGGTAAAGTCTGGGCAGTCAATGGGCTGGTAAGAACTGGGCCGCAGGCAACCTAGACTGGGTCTTGAGTCCTGGGTCCTGAGTCCTCTCAAAACAGAAAGGCACAAAAATGGCACCGCTCTTCGATAAATCCGGCGGCTACCGCAAACTCAATTCTTTCACCTTTGCCACGCTTATCCATCTCGCCACGATCCGCTTTTGCAAGCGCTTCATCTCGTACAAGGAAGACCCGCTGGGAAAAACTTCCGGACAGATGGTCGGAGCTGCGCGTTCTGGTCGCCAGAATATCGTCGAGGGTTCGGAACGCGCCGCTACCTCGAAGGAGACCGAGATGAAACTGACCGATGTCGCGCGCGCTAGTCTCGGTGAGCTGCTCGGCGATTTTGAGATCTTTCTGGCCGAGCGCGGCGCAATCCCATGGAGCATCCACTCCAGCGAGTATCAGACCGTGAGCGCACTCAACCCTGAACCATTTGTCTATACCGATGACCTTTTGCATGATTACTGGACATGGTTTCATCGCGAGAAGAAGGCATTCGATACATGGCTCGACCACGACGACCCGGTCATGGTCGCCAATGCGCTGATCATGCTGATACGCCGCGCCATGGCTATGCTCGGCGGCCAGATGCGCCACCAAGGCGAGGCGTTTCTCGAGCAGGGCGGCTTCCGCGAGAGGCTGACCCAATGCCGCGTGGAGGCTCGTGATGCCGCAATACCGCCTGCGGATGTGCCGGCTTGTCCGCAATGCGGCCAGTCCATGCGGCAGCGCACTGCCCGCAAAGGTCCCCACGCCGGCCAATCCTTTTGGAGTTGCTCCGGTTATCCCGATTGCAAAGGCACCCGGCCGATGGAGGAAAGAGTGAAGAGTTAAGGAGAAAAGAGAGAAAGAGTTAGGCGGGACGCAGGACTCAGGACGCAGGGTGCAGGGCGCGGGGCGCAGAACTCAGGACTGGACAAAACTGGGTCTTGAGTCTTGGGTCTTGAGTCCTATAATCTAGGGCGAGCAATGCAAAAACAAAAAAGCAAGAATGTTGAGACGGTGCTGTTCGCAGTGCTGGGCATGTCGCCAGCAGTCATCACTGAGACGGTGTGGGCGCTGGCCCGTGCCGAACGGCCGGTTGTGCCGGACCGCGTGGTGGTGTTGACAACCGTGCCGGGGCGCGAGACGCTGGAGCGGACACTGTTCACTGGTTCACCCTGCGCGTGGGATCGCATGGTCGCTGCTCTTGCCAAACTGGGCAGCCCAGTGGCGGGCAAGCTCAAGTTTGGTTCGGCTGCGGACCATGTGCGGCTCTTTCCCGATCCGTCCGGACGCCGCAATCTCACGGACATCGCTGGCACGGCGGAGAACTCCGCCGCGGCTGACTTCATGTTGCATGAGCTGCGCGCCTTCACGGAAAATCCTGATGTCGCGATATGCGCCTCGATCGCGGGCGGGCGCAAAACCATGAGCGCTCTGCTCATGTCGTGCATGTCTCTGTTGGGGCGGCGGCAGGACAGGGTCTTGCATGTGCTGGTGAACCCGCCTTTCGACGGGGCTCTAACACCCGCTTTCCTCTTCCCTGAGAAGGGGGGCAAGCATGTGGCTCCGGACGATCGCGTTTGGCGCGCATCGTCAGCGAAAATAGAGCTGGTTGATGTGCCTTTCGTGCGTATGCGCGGCTGGTATGAGGATGCTTTCAAAAACGCGCCACCAGGATACGCGGCTTTGGTCAAAGGGGTACAGTGGCGCGCACCTGAGCCGATGGTACTGCCGTGTCTGACACTCGACTACAACACTGGTCGTCTGCTGGTGGACGGACGCGTGGATGCGCGGCTCTCGGCCACTGAATTCGCCGTAGTCACCTTGTACCTGCAAGGACAGACCGAACCGGAAGCTTTGTTTGAACGGGTCGCGTCTATTAAGAGCGCCAGACTTGCGCCCGGCGATCCAGAGTGGCGCTGTCAGTTGCAGGAGAGCAGCCGGTTTATCCGGCGCGAAAATTTGATGCCGGATCAAGCGCAGGAAGAGCTGGAGGCTGGCAAGGCGGATGTCAGCAAAGTGCTGGCCTCTGCGCGCAAAAAGATGGCGCGGCTACCTGAGTTGCGACCGGTGCTCGACCGCCTGCTGCCCAAGCGTGGCGCCAAGCCCAATTATCCGTCGGCCCGAATCAAGTCTGTAGGGCTGACGCAAGCGATTTAAGCGGAAAGCGCGGCGGAAGACCCCAGGACCCAGGACCCAGGACGCTGGAATCAGGTCGGGGTGTCACGAGCGCGCCAGGCCCGCGGGGTTATGCCGGTGGCGCGTTTGAACTGGTTGGAGAAGTGCTGCGAAGATGAGAAGCCCAGCGACAGGGCGATTGTGGTGATCGGCCGGGCGGTGACGTTTAAAAGCCTCTTGGCTTGCTCGATGCGGCAGTCCAGCAGAAAGTGTATGGGCGGCAGGCCGGTGACCTGTTTGAACTGGTTGATGAAATGTGTCGGCGAGAGCGCGGCCTGATGGGCAAGGTCGTCAATGCGGTAATCCCGTTCGGGCTGCCGCCGCATTTGCGCGATGATGGCTTCCAGCCTTTCGGAACCGGTCGGCATGTTCTTCGGGGCCGTACATTCCAGCAACTCGATCAAGAGGCTCAGGCAAGTCTGCCTGATGCAGATTGTGCGATAAATACCAGGCGCGGACTCGTATTGCTGAAAAAGCCGCGCAAACGCCTGCCGGACTTGGCGGGTGTCTGTGATGACCACCGGCGGCAGCGATCTAAGCCGGTCGCAAATGGCCTTTGATTCTTGCGGCGGCAATTTCAACAAGTGGTCTTCTTTGGAAGCTTTGTCCAGTTGGACATGCATCCAGTAAACCAAAAGTCCGCGTGGTTGGGCTGTCAGGTGATGCGGTAAGCCCGGCTGGTTGACATAGATGTTGCCAGGCATGATGGAGTGGATATGTCCGCCGCTGTTGAGTGTCAGGGCGCCCCGCAGGCAGAGGCCGAATTCCAGGATGTTGGGATGCACATGCTCAAGCACCGGAATGATCATGCGGCTGATGCGCGTGAGACCGAGCACCGGAACCCCTGGGGCACCGTTCTTTTCCAGATTCAGAACGCGCTTGTCCGAAGTGTCCGTATAGCGAATCGGCAACGTGAAATCCATTAAATCCTCCTGTCTTATAACAATTGACTGCTCAGGAGTCATAATTCAGAATGGCCTGCGCATATGTCTCCAGCAACTACTGACTTTGCTGGGGCTCTCATCCTGAATCCTGAATAACAATTAATAATCTTACAGTGTTTAGTTGGCAATGCAAGCAGACATGTGTAAAAAATTACAATTGTAATTAAAAGCAAGATTAGTTTAGAAGTTTGGCTTATAATAAAAATATTTGGAAGAGGTAGGCTGTTAAAAAGTCGCGTAGAAATGATCTGTCTGTATAACACAAAGAAGGGATCTGATATGAGACAAACACACTGGTTAAAGATATCTTTAATTATTGCGGTCTTTTTGGGCCGAAGCGGTTATGCGGCTGTAGTGGATGTCACGGACAGTCCGCATTGGGCGCAGCTCTGTGAAAACGGGGTGACGCTCCGGTGGGACAAGAGCTGGGTTTCTGACGCTGCTGTTGCGGCGCAATTGTCGATTTCGGGGATGAG
>CAZKZI010000010.1:0-40753 GCA_964557205.1 uncultured Lentisphaeraceae bacterium | reverse complement strand
CAATGATTTTATCATCAACCATTGTTTGGCCATCACGATGTTTTCTAAAAGAAGGCAGATAATTTCTGTCCGGTGTTATAATAATTTGATCGACATAAGGATCAACTCCGACTTTTTCCAGTTCCAATATGTTTTCACCAGCAACTAGTTTCTGTGGGAAAACCAGCCAGTTCATAATGGCATCCATCTGATTAACCAACTGCCGTTTTCCATTTACGGCAAAACAAAAATCGCGCATGGTTCTGGCTTGCGGCCCCATTTTTTGACTCCACATCTGCCAGTTCCCGTAATAGCGTATCCAAATATAATACTTCCCCTCCTTCTCCAACTTTACCTTTTTAGTGATTTTTCCCCACTTCCCATAAGTATTATCATTGGATAAACCATGCTCTTTTCTAGTAAAAATTCTTCCTTTACCGCTAAATGTTTCTGGTTCGATAATCAGGGTTTCCATGGCTGATAAGCCGGTGGCGACACTCAACGCCAGCATTAATAACAGATTCTTCATCATTTTTCCCATCAAACAGATGTATGATTCTAGCGGCAGGCAACCAGAGGCCATCAACCAGTAACTAGCTTTGCTAGTTTACAGCTGTATATTCTAAAATGGCGCGCCCACGGAGAGTCGAACTCCGCTTCCAAGGATGAAAACCTTGTGTCCTAACCGATAGACGATGGGCGCAAAAATTCTTGTTACATTACCAGATTAGGGCGGTGTATGGCAAGTGCTTGCCCCGAAAAAATTATTCGGTCAACCAACGCCACGAGTAAATGGTCCAGCGGCCGGTAAAGGCATCGCGGATAACGATGACTGCGGCGCGCTGGTCGGACAAGACGACCGGGCGTGACGGCGTCGAGGCGGGCGAGAGCGCCTGCGCGGCAATGATCACGACAAAGATGTTCTGGCGGAAAGAAACGCGGTCGGGCAGATGCCGGAGCGCGTCTTCGATCCAGTCATGGACGGGGGCATCGTCGAATGGTTGCGTGAAGGTCGTCTGTAGAACGCGGTTGGTGGAGATGGCGGGCAACATATCCGCGAAAGAGCGCCAGCCGATGCCGGCAGGGGGGGTGTTGGTCAGAGCGTCACGATAGGCGTCGGACAGGTCTGACAAGTCCGACACGTCAGACAATTGCAGTAAGAATGTGTCATCGAGTGCGTTGGTCCAGCCCAGCGATCCGAATGAGAAGAGCGTTTCAATGACTGACGAATGCTGGGTGTTGGCCTGCACGAGACCGCGCCAGGGGATGCCGGCTTGCCAAGGCGGGAGATTGGAGGGGGCAGCGTGGACGGTGAACAGGTCGAGCAGGGCCGCGCCGGAACGGGAGGCGAAACTGATAGTATCGTGCAGAGACGCAGTCTCGCTGAAGACAGCGGCGTCAGTATCAGAGAAGCCGAACAGGTTGAAGCGGTCGGGAGAGGTGTAGATATGGCCGATGTCGCCGATGGCGTTCAGCGGCGTGTTGAAGTGAATGAAGGGGTATTCGTTGACCTCGGTGCTGAGATTGGTAGTGCCGATGGCCAAGTCCCAGGTGGGCGGGTCGTCGGGGTAGTTGGCGTTGGGGAACCCGCGCCAGCATTGGATGTAACCGTTGTGGCGGGGGTCGGCGACGCAGATGTTGGTGACGGTGTGGAAGGGGAAGACATTACCGCCGTTGTCGCGGACGAGCAAGGCTTCGTCGAGGACATCAACGAGGATGTTGTCGGCCGTTGGTCTAGCGGTGAGCGAGGTGCCTTCCCTGTCATCGAGCGTAACTACGGGACGGAAGTGGAGGATATACTCTTTTTTCGATCCAAGTGCGTAATAGTTGGTGACGGCCACCGCGTCGGAATCAGGAGTGACACCGTCTTCCATCATCGGGATCGTGACCTCGGGGAAAGAGACGGTTTTTCCGGGATAGACAGTGATGTAGATGCCGAAGGAGTGCTCGTTCGGTGGAGAGAGTTCTTCCGGGATTTGAATCGCGACTTTTTTATCGTCGTGGTCGGTGCCCAGGAAAGCTGGCAAGGGCGTGGCCCCGTCGGTGAGGTCGATGCGGTCTTCGGGGAAGAGGTTGTCAACGCGGGGGGCGGATACGGACGGCATGAGGATTTGCTGTACGAAGGGGAATTCGGCGAGGTAGCCGTCGAGTAGATCCCACAGGTTGAATTCGCTGGGAAGCAGCATGAGAAAATCGTAAAGCTCTTCAGAGGTGTCGAGGCTGATATCGGGGGTCAGTAGGATGGCGAACAGAACATTGAGCGTGGCGCCGAGATCGGGCGGCATAGGCAAGGGTTCCACAGGGAGAATTTCGGTGTCAACGTATAGGTTGGTCTGGACAGTGAACGCGAACGGGGTGTCGGGCGGCCAGGGCACTAGGATGAGCGCAACTGCAGAGGTGGTTGAGACGACCCCGGTGAGGTCGTTGCTGGAGACGACGTTGATACTTTCGGGAGGCGTAGCGTAGAGATGTTGCAGGTGATTGGTCTGGTCGCCGGTGAAAAATAGGTTGGTGTTGCCGGACACGTCGATGAAGCCCAGGCAGAAGTTGGTCGTGAACAGCGTTTCTTCGGGGTCGGACCACAAGAAGACGGGATAGGGTTCTGGATCCGTCACGCCGAGCTGGCCGACGAAGCGGTTGGTGGTCATGTTCGGTTCGGAGACCCAGTACACGTAGTCGTTGGTGACAGTCATATAGGTATAGACATTGGTGGTGACCATGGTGACCGTGTTGGTGGCGGTCACGATTTCATTGGTTGTAACGATCTCGTAGGTGTCGGGATAGAAGGCGTTCCAGATGGGTGTGTTCGTGATTGAAACGACGCCGTTGGTGTCGGCCACGGGCCAGGAGGGGTGGTTTGTCATGGCGGGGGTGAACCAGAGGTCGCTTTGGTCGGTGATCGTCTGCCAGAGCGGGTGTTGCCAGATGGTGGGGCCGACGGCATTGGTGTAGTTGTTGGCCCACGCATAAAAAAGAGTCTGCATGACTGTGTTGGAGGTGGCAGCCTCGTTCCACAGGAACCAGTCTCGCATTTCGGCACTGGACAAAGGACGGTTGGTGGTTGTGGCGGTGTCGACGGCGTTGGTGGAGAGGACGGCGTAGAGAGCGGTTTGGGGGGGAAGGGGGGCGGGGGTGAAGGGATACCAAAGTTCCACCGCAACAGCGTAATGGTTGGAGAGGTTCGAATCGACATCATAATAGTCGGGGCCATAGCCAATTGGCGGTTCGTTTCCGTTTTCATCACGGAAGATATTGAAGACGGTGACCTTGTTGATGAGCGGTACATCTTCGATGGCGAAATTGGCGCGGGTGGCGATGCGTTCGATATTTTCGGGGAGATTGGCGAACGGAGAGAGCTGTGGCATGCGGTCTTCGTCAATGAAGTTGATGAGATTCCAGGGAACGCTGACAGATTGGAGCGTGGTGAGTTTGTCGGGGTTGCTGTTCGGTTCGTTAGCGTTGGCGCGGGAAAGCGCGGAGAAGACCGGGCGGAGCCAGTCGGACATAAGGGTTGCAGAAGTGAGCCAGTCGCCTGATTCAGAGGAGGCTGTGCCGATGAGGTTAATGACAGAGTTGATGTCGAACTTGCGTAGGCGGGAGTGCGCGAAGGGGGCAAGGCCGAGGAGCGGGTTGGCATCCGTCGAACTGGGGGTGAATGGGTCTGCCTCCGGGTCAGAGTCGTAGGAGAGGGTGGAGAACGGTGATTGTTGATTTGAGATTTGAGATTTGAGATTAGCGAATAACGATTGGAGAAAAGGGTTGGCGGAGACACGATCGGTCGATTCGGCGAAATCCAGCCAATTCGTCACGTCAGTTTGAGAGAAGCAGACGCGCGGCAGCTTTTGGGTGGTCGGTCCGGAGAGAAAATAGTTGGCGTCAAAAAAGCCAGAGCAGTTGAAAACCACAAAAGCGACACGCACAGGGGGGGAGTGCAATTGTGAGGTGACGGAAGCGTCCAGCGTGAGGTCGTGCCAGCCGCTGCGGAAAACTGGTGTGTGCCCCGAGGAAAGTTGCAGCCCGTTCGTGATCGCCGAGGGGATCAGGCTCAAGGCTTTCGGCGAGAGCAGATTGACGGTCGGGCCATTGGATCCGGCGGGTGAGGCGAGAACATCCGTGGCTTGGAAGGCGACATCTTCAGAGAGCCCGGCGTTTTTGGCATAGTCCTCCGCAAACCAGTGGCCGACCGGCGCGAGGCGCTGCTTGGTCAGGTTGGCCGTGTCGGTGACATCGATGTCTTTGCCGGTGTAGTTCGGGTACGTGAGGGATTCCTCGACCATTTTTATGGCGAGGTGCAGTCCCTCGTCGATGTGGTTGCGGGCGGTGAAACGGTGTTGCTGGCTTACTGCCGCTTGCCGCTGAATACGGGTGGTGATCAGGAAAGTGACTGCCAGGATGCTGAGCACCGTGAGGATGCCGAGCGTGACGATCAAAGTCGCGCCGCGCTGTGCTGCGGCGCGACGCGAATTAGGAATTAGGAATGAGGAATTAGGAGTTTGTAAACTTCGCGTGTCGCGTGTCGCGTGTCGCACGTCAGGAGTTGAGCCCCGTATGTTTAGTGAAGTCTTCATGGCAGGCGCGAGCCTCCGGCTTGGGGAAGCGTGATGCGGCGTGAGATAAGCGTGCCAAGGTGGGCGCGTTTGAGATTGGCTGCGGCAGCGGTGTCGCTGATGATGGACTGATAGGTATTCCAATCCTCGGCATTGAAGAGGTGGAGGGAGAGGTCGAGCATGTTGGGGAGTGTGTTGGTATGGAGTTGGTCGCCGTAAGACTGGGTTGGAAAATAGGCAATGAAGGTGGGGATGGCGCGTTCGGCGAGGACGGTGATGGAGAGGTCGGGTGTGTTGTTTCCGGCGGGAATGAGGGCTTCGTCATGGTAAGAAACGTTGGCGGCAGCGGGGGCGTAGCTCTCGAACCATTCGCCGAGCGAATCAGATCGGTTTGCGCGTGTGTGGACGGGAATGGCGACGCGGAAGAGGGCGTTGGCGTAGGTCGTGTAGAAAACTGCGTCGAGTGCGAGGCGGGTGGTTGGGTCGTGGTCGGGGTCGAGGGTGCGCGGGGATGCGGCGCGAGGAAAGGCGAGGAGGATGACGGGTGCAGACTGGACGGTGTTAGAGGGGATGTTCTGAAAAACGAAGGTGTTGTAGATCGCGGATATTCCGTTAGTGGGGGGGATCGGGTCTGTGACGGCCTGGTAGAGATCGTCGGCGATGAGGTCGGCGATGTTTTCTGCGGCGACCTGTTCTCGCCCTTGGGAGCGAGATCCGGACCAGAGATTGGTCGCGGTGTCCATGACGGCCGTCAGTATGCCGAGGATCACGACGAAGAGGGCGAGAGCCGCCACCAGCTCGATCATGGTCATGCCGGAATTATTGCGACCACCAAGAGGTCGCAATGACGAGGGTAAAAAGGGGAGCCTGATGCAGGGCGAGTTCATGGCAGGCCTCCCGTGTCGGTAAGCGTGGTGTGGAAGATGCGGTACTCGCTGGAATAGGTGTCGCCGTCGGGATAGATGACTAGCGTGATTTGCTTGAGATTGATTCCGTTCGCCACACGAGAGTCATATTTGTCTTTCAGGTAGAGCATATACCGCGGGTTCCAGTCAGAAAGGTAAATGGCGTTGACGTCATAGGCAAGAGCCAGGTGTTCTGTTCCCGTGAATAAAAGAAAGACGTTGTCGCTCCTGCTCATGTTCGCGACGGGGGGGAAGGGAATGTTGAACTCATTCTTCGTCGTCTGATTCCAGTAGTATGTCCAAGATTTATCAGTATCCGCACGTGCGGCTTCCACAAACCGCGTATTATATTCCCGCAGGGTTTCGAAAATGGCATCTGCCATTTGTACGCAACGCTCATCGGTCTGAGTTTCTTTAACATTCTGGAGCCCGAGGCGGCCGAGGCCGAAGATTGCGATCAGTCCCAGGCCGATGGCGAGCATGGCTAGGGCGGTTTCAATGAGGGTGAAGGCGGGATTATGGCGACCACTGAGTGGTCGCCATGACGAGGGTAAAAGAGGGTGCAGGGAGGAGGGGGAACGAGGGAACAGACAGCTCTGCGTCCTGCGTCCTGCATCCGGAGTCGTCAAAAAAAGCGTCTTCATAGTGTCGCCTCCGGTGTGACAAGGCCTGTGGACAAGTCTATGCGCAGGAGGCGGGAGAGAGGCTCGGAGCTATTGTTGCCGCGATGAAAACGTTGTTGGGTGTAGACAAGGATATAGTGGAAGCGTTTGTCATCGGGCGTGACCCCCAGGGCGAAAGCGCTGCCGTCGGGACGGAAGAAAAGGAGCATTTCGGAGTAGGTCGCGGCGAGATTCAGCGGCATTGTGTTCATTAACGAGATATTGGCTTCGGGAATGTAAGCCATACGCACATGGCCTGTAAGCCTTTGGAAAGGGGAGGCGGAGGTGACGGTCAGTTTGTCGACAGGGATATCGTCGAGTTCGCTTTGCGGCGAGGTAAAAGCGTAATTAAGTTCAACTTCGACAGATGTCGCGTCGTTTGTGAGGTTGAAAATAAAGGATTGAAAGCCGGTCACGTTCTGGATTTGGTTGGTCTCCATGTTGCCGTAACTGAACACCACGTAGGCGTGTTTGGTCATGGCGGTGGCGCGGGCTTGCTGTAGTCCCGCCTCGACGATGCGGGTCGCGCCGGTCAGGGCGTGCGCCGTGCCCCAGGATCCGTATGAGCCGACCACCAGCACCATGATTATGCCGATGACGGTCAGCACGGCCAGCAGTTCGAAAAGGGTGAAGGCGGGATTATGGCGACCACTGAGTGGTCGCCATGACGAGGGTAAAAGGGGGAGCAGAGACAAGGGTGAACGAGGGCGAAGACAGCTCTGTGTATTGAGTCTGGAGTCCTGAGTCGTAAAAAAAACTCCCTTCATGGCTGCACTCCCGCGCTGTAGATGAGGTTTGTGTCGGTTGCGGAGCCGCGAGAGTATGCGAAACAGATGGTGTTGGAAATCACGTTTTCGTATGTGATGGTGCCGTTTGCCGAGGCGATAGTATAAGAATAACGGAATTGCGTCAGGGGATTAAGCCCCATCAGCAGGACATAAGGACGACCCCAAGGATCAGGGTAGGCGACAGTATGGATATCATGCTCGTTATGCAGATTCAGAAAAGCAATGCCACGCGGATTGAGCGGGTTTAGCTCTGGAGTGGAAGAAGGTGTGTCTTGCCAAACGCGGGCGAAGGCTTGGTAGACAGCGTTGAATGCGGTGGCTCCATCCACGTAACCGAGTTCAATCGACGAATCGTCGGTCTTGAAATCAAGATCGACGGATGTGTCGCCGCCTCTTGAGATGATGGCCGGATGCCACGCTTGTTGCGGAAGATCGGGATTGATTTTGGCGGCAAATCTATCAGAGTCATGCGGCACCAACTGCCCCGGCCAGAAGCCATATTCGGTCTTGTAACGGATCGCGGCTTGGGCCAGGGCCGTGGCGCCGACCTTGGCCTGCTTGCGCAGTGCGGCCTCGCGCACGGTCTTGATGGTGGGCAGGATGATCGCCAGCAGGACCGAAAGCACGGAGATTACCATTATGAGTTCAAGAACGGTGAAAGCGGAGACGCTTCGACATACGGGCGCTGCGCACGAGCTCGTTTTCTCGCTGAGGCGAGATGACGCCGGAATACCGGCTAAACGATCAAAGTGCGCCCTGCCCGTATGCTCTTCGCTTGATGGGGGGGCTGACGCCGGGAGGTAGACGAAGTGCGCCCTGGCCCACACCCGCTTCGCTGGACAGGGGACGGCAATCCCGGCAGCACCAGCCGTTATGGCAGGGTTTGGCCTGCGGAACGTATCAAGACTATGGAGGATGCAACGCATGATTAATTATTTGACGCTGAAGCTTTCCCAACTGCCGAACATCACATCGCCGACACTCTGCGGATTACCCGAGCTGTCGGTTTTTCGGGTGGACGGAATAAAGGTCCAGACCGCTACGCTGGCGATGATATTCGTCTGGGGTGTTAGGGCTAGGGCGCCGTCAGGGTCATTGGCCGGCACAGTTATCGTACGGTCGCCGTTGGTGTCGAAAAGAACTTTGTAAGAACGTGTGGTGTCATTCTGATTGGCTGTGTTAGGCTTGAAAGGGTTGACCGGATGCCTGGTGACGGGGGAAAAACGGGCGAACTCGATGAACGGAATCGATTCAGGGTTGAACCGGATCGCAACGTCAGTGTTTGGGTCACGGACTCCCTGAAGCAGTCTGGCGACATTCTGGTCAATGACAAAGCCGCTGTCTTCACCTGATGTGAGCGGTGTAATCGCAACCGCATTAGTGGGCCAGATGTGGTAGTGGGCGTGATATTGTTTGAAAGCGGTTTCGATGCTTTTCAGTTCAGTGTATGTGATCGTGCGGCGGCTGAATTTCCTTGCTCGCTCCAATGCGCCGTAAAGCAGTCCCAGCAGCACGCTGATGATCGAGATGACAATCAGCATCTCGATGAGGGTGAAGGCGGGATTATGGCGACCACTGAGTGGTCGCCATGACGAGGGTAAAAAGGGACGAAGACATCTCTGCGTCCTGGGTCCTGCGTCCTGAGTCGCAAAAAAAAGCGTTTTCATGGTGTCACCGTTCGAAAAAGATGTCGTCGAGGTTGTTAAGCTCGGTGCCGCCGGCAAGCTGTGTCTGCGCATCTGGCCCGCATGAGAAAAGGGTGTAGTCTTGGCGGTCGGGAGTACAGTCGTAAAGATAGGGATTTCCCCAAGGATCTAAAGGGCTGGTGCCGGCAACCATTAAAGATCGGAACGTTACGACCGTATTGTTACGGTGGGGGAATTGGATCTCGCAGCGTTCGATCAAGTTGGTCAGGTTGACGAGAAGATTGTTGCTTCCAACGAGCTTTTCAATGATTTCTCCAGTTTCCGTATTTATCGAAGCATAGGGGTACTCGCCGAACTGCAGGTGCCAGCGATTGAAGGTCTCGTGCCATTCGCCCAGATCGGCTTGGGCGCGGCGGATCTTGACGACCGCGTTGACGTGGCGCGCCAGACCGAGCACCAGGGCCAGCAGCACCGAGACGATGCCCATGACGATGCCGAGTTCGATCATGGTCATTCCTGAACGGGGAGGGCGGGCGCAAGGCGCCTCGACTGACCTCGACTGATATCGACTGATATCGACAGGAGTCGATGGGAGTCGACGGGAGTCGATTGCGGTCGAAACATTTGAGATCATGTCACTCCTCCATGCGGCCGGCGACGCGTAAAACTTCCTCGACCGAGGTGCGTCCCTCGCACACGCGCAACCAACCGTCCTGGCGCAAGGTCACCATACCCTCTTTTATAGCGAGGTTTTTGATGATGTTGGCCGGTTCGCGTGCCACCACCAGCGCACGTAGCGGGTCGGTCAAGATCATGACTTCGTTGAGGGCGCTCCGTCCGCGGTATCCGGTAAACCCGCAGGCGGGACAACCGTGGCCGTGAATGAACTCCGCCTCGTTGATGAGGTCGGGATAAGACAGGGCGATCTCGTTACGGATAGCGTCTGGAGGCGTGTATGCATCGCGGCAGTTGAGACAGACCCGGCGCACGAGACGCTGGGCCACAATGCCTTCCACACAGGACGAGATCAGATAGGGTTCTACGCCCATGTCGATCAGGCGGGTGACAGCGCTGGGAGCATCGTTAGTGTGCAGTGTGCTCAGCACAAGGTGGCCGGTCAGTGACGAACGCACGGCAATGTCGGCGGTTTCGGAATCTCGTATTTCGCCGATCAGAATCACGTCGGGGTCATGACGCAGGATTGAGCGCAGCACGGTCGCGAACGTCAGGCCGATCTTGCTGTGGGTCTGCACCTGGCTGATGCCTTGCATCTGATACTCTACCGGGTCTTCCACCGTGATGATCTTTGTGCCGGCCTTGTTGAGCCGCGCGAGCAGCGCGTACAGGGTGGTAGTCTTGCCCGAGCCGGTCGGGCCGGTCATGAGGATGACTCCGTGCGGCAGTTCGGTGAGCTTGGCGATTTTTGGGAGTTGATAAGGTGAGAGGCCGAGCGTGTCGAGGTCGATCTTCATGGTGCCGCGATTCAGGATGCGCAGACAGCAGGTCTCGCCCCAGCCGGTCGGCAACACTGAAACGCGCAGGTCATAGTCGTTACTGCCGCAGCGTACCTTGATGCGTCCGTCATGCGGTTTGCGGTGCTCGGCGATATCCATGTTCGCCATGATTTTGACGGAGGAACTGACCGCGTTACGCAACTTGTCGACGCCTTTTGGCAGCGGGACTTCCTGCAGGATGCCGTCAATGCGGTAACGCAGGCGCAAGGTGTGCTCAAAGGGTTCTAAATGGATATCGGTACAGTCCATGCGGATGGCTTCGGCGATGATCAGGTTGATGAAGCGCACCATGCCGGTCTCTTGGGTATGGACAGCGATGTCCTCATCCTTGCCGCCTGAATCATTTTCCATGGCTTCCGCCTCGGCGATGAGCAGATCGATCGTGTCGGCGCCAAGCCCGTAGAAGTGGGTGAGCGACATCGACACGTCGGTTTCCGGGCAGAGCACGAAATCGATGCCGACATCCAGCACCATGCGCAATCCGTCGACCGTGGTGAGGCTGGGTACACTGCTGGCCGCCAGCAACAAGACCCCGTCATTATAAGTCAACGGAACGATGCGGTGGCGCAGGGCGACTTTGGCCGAGACTTTTTCAATCGCTGCCGGTTCGATAATAAAATCGCCGATCTTATGAAAAGGTATATTGCTGGCCTCGGAAAAGGCTTTATGCAAATCCTCCTCGTTTATGATCTCCTCTTTCATCAACAACCGGTCGACACTTTGAAGGGTCAAGGCGGCGCGCCCCTGCAGTTCGCCCAGTTTTTCAATTGTCAGCAGGCCGCGGTCGACCAGTTTTTGGGTGACATCGGCGGTCAATTCATCAGAAGCGTAGCGTATTTGTCGGTTGGATTCCATAAGGGCAAGTCGCAGTAAAGGTTGAAGAATGGTATTGGAAAAGGTCTGTTATTGGGCTTTGCGTTTCTGCCCGGCGGCCTTCCGTGGCTGTTTTTTGGGATTACCTTTAGCTGCCGCAGGCTGCTTGGCGGCGCCAGGGTTCGCGCCAGGTTTCGCGGACGGTTTCTGAGTCGGCTTTCCGGCGGCGGACGGTTCTGGCGCCAGTTCAACGGTATCGCCGATCTTGAGGTCGCGGGTAGATCCGTCCGGGAAACGGATCTCAGCCTCGCGCACGTTGGCGCTCAGAATGTCCACGCCGTGAATCTGTTTGCCGGTGTCGTAGAAGACGGTGGTGTTTTGGGACGAGTCGTAAAAAAGGGCAGCTTGTTGGCCGTCTGGGCGTTGAAAGTAGCCCAGGAAGGAGAGTTTGGGGATGACCATCGGCTTGCCGTCAGGGCCGACCAAAGCCCCCGGCACGGTCTCTTTCTTTCGCAAATGGGCAAACGGATCCGTTTTCTTGGCTCCGTCCGCTTTGCCGCCAGCTAATCCGGCCGCCGCTTCTTGAGCGGCTTTGAGAGCCTTTAAAAAAGCCACCCGTTCGGTCTCGTTGGTCAAGATCGCCTCAATCGTAGGGCGGAAAGGGTCGAAGGGAATAGTGAGCGTCTCCGCGCTCAACTGGTTGGAGACAAAACCAAGCGTTCCGATGTCCCAGGTTTCAGAAAGGATCGGTATTTTAGAATCGCTGCCGTCCTTAAAAGGTACGGGCGGCGTTTTATATTTGAAACCGCACCAAACGGCGGTGGCAAAAAAAAGCAAGATCGCCAACAGGCATAAAGCCTTGGCGTTGAGGTGCATGATCCATTTCCAGATTTTGTCCATGTTACTTTCCCTGTTGGGTTTCATCGCATCTGATCAATCGAACAGCAAGGCCGACAGCACCGCTTTAACACGCAACTTCGCGTCGAAAGTCGGACCGGACTCCACGCGCAGGTTGCGGAAAGTGAAGACCTGATTTTCTTCAAAGACGGACTGGAAGAAAGTGAATAGGTGTTCGAAATCGACATCGCATTCGATGCGCACGGGATATTCTTCAAAAAGACGTCTGCCGTTTATGTCTTGATGCTCGACTGGAGGCAGCGGGTAAATCTCCACCAGACGCTGTATTTGCCGGTCGAGAGTCAAGTCCGCCAATTTTTCGACAGCCCTCAATTGCGTCATGCGCACACGGAGCGCGGCACCGCTGACAAGGGTTTCATCAAGACCCAGCTCGACCGGCAAAAGCTGTATTTTCAGCTCGTCGGACTTAGCCTGAAGGCGTTGGCGAAGCTCATAAAGCTCTACCTTATAGTCGATGCGGTTGACAGATGTGTTTAACAACGCGGTCTGATCCGGAAAGGTCGCCAGGCGTGCCGCGATGCGATGCCACTCGTTGGAAAGAGTGGTCAGGTTGGCTGTTTCATGTTCCGCCATGGAAAGCATGTTGGAAACCGCCAGACTGGCATAGCGGCTGCTTTCAAGCTGCGTCCGGACTGACCGGTTATTAGCGGCCATTTCGCGTTGCGGCAACGTAACGAAACGGACGGTCAAATAAGCGCTTATGAGCACGAAGAGCAGGATGAAGACGACTTGCATCCTCTCGGTGGCCAGAATATTAAGCGATGGCATTTTCATGGGCGTCTTACCTCAATCTCGATGACGAAACGCCGGAAGTTGGGAATTTCCTCGGACTCCAGTTCCGGTATGCCGGTAGGAGCCAGCACCTGGTCATCGCTGCGCAGGTCAACCCGGGCGATTTCCGGTGAGGTCTTGAGACGTTCTATCATTTCCCGCACGCTTTTCAGGCTCGGGTTGGGAGTATAACCCTCGACAATAAAGACTGAATCAATAGGGTCGAGCAACTCTTTTTTACGGGGCGCTTCTTTTGCCGCAGCCGCTTCGGGACGTGGCGCAGGGCGAATGGTTCGGAAGAGTGAGAAGGGCGTGCGGGCAGCGGCCTGTGCCGTTTGAGCGCCGGGGTCGCTTTCCTGCTCGGCAGGATTGTAGATCTTTTCGTCACAGAAGAGGGTGATCCAGTCGTTGGGGTCGACCGTTGATGCCACCAAGGTCAATACTTCCCGGGCCAGCGGACCTTGCAACAGCAAGTTGTTAAGCACAGCCGAGTTGGTCAACACCTGCGAACACATTTCTCTTACAGTTTGTATCCGCTTATCGATCTGCTCCCGCCGCCGCAGGTGATCGCGCTCTTCCTCCAGTTGCCTGCCGTCGCGTTTAAGCAGGTAGACGCCGGTCGCTGAATACACCGCCATCGTACCTGTAAGAAAAATTGCGGCGGCTATCCACCACGGCTTCTTCTCACGGAAAACCACCTCGTCCTTAAGCTCTTCGGGCAGGAGTGAAAGGTAGGATGGTCCTGCCCGCATGGCAGTGATGGCCACTCCGAAGGCGATGTCGTAGCTAGCCGCGAATTTTTTCTGACGTTCTTTAACTCCCGGCAGTTCTGTGGAAAGAACTATCTCGGTGGAAAGTTTCTCGGCCAGATACTCCTTAAGCCCCTTCAGTTGCGAGCCGCTGCCCGTTAAAACGATTCGAGACACTGCCAGCCTTCGGTCCTGAAACTGACTGCGGTACACGCCCATGCAGGCGTTGAACTGGGAGATCCAGCGGTCAGCGGCCGCGCGGAGCTGTTCGCAGCAGGCGCCAGACTCGTTAAGTCCGCAATCAGAATGTTTGCGAACCTCGGCCTGCACCGGGGACAGGGCAGTGGCCTGGGCGACAGCCTCGGTGAAGAGTTTACCGCCGACCGGAATGGAACGGGCGAACAGCAATCCGTTATTGAGCCCTACCGCCACCTCGCTTTGGGCGTGGCCGATATTGATAGAACACCAGGGGTCGTCGTGCGGGCCTGCGAGTGTCTCTATGGCGTTATAGAGCGCCACCGGCGCGGCGATCAGGTCGGCAGGCCGGATGTGGTTGAGGCGAGTCTCCAGCAGAGCGGCGTTTACTGCGGAAGGTCGCGCCATGGACATTACATAACGCCTAACGCCCTTTTCAAGGCCGGGCTCGAATGCGAACACGTCGTACAGCATCTCGTCGCCGGCCATTTCGCTGAACTGGGCTATATCGATGGCCGCGACCTGTTCTGGCGTACGCGGGTCATTGTGCATGATGCGGCCGCCCTGAAATACCGCCTGCGAACCAGGCAGAGCCACGGCACAAAAGCGCTTGGAGAGCCCAAGCGATTCAACCCATGCGCTGATAAGCTTGTGCGGTTCTTCCGCGTCCATCGGAAGCGAGAAGGACTCGGCCCGGGTTATCACGGGGGTCGAGCCACGCATATGCACCCAAACGGCTTTGACCGATCGTGTGCCGGCGTCGATGGCAATCATCTGTTTCATTTTAGACATGGAGAAAACTGTTAGGCGTTTAGTCTGTTAAGTGGTTTAGGGGGCCGGGGCAGCGGCGGGTTGGGCGACAGGAGCCGCCGGTATAACTGCGTCCGAGGCTGGCGCGGCATTCGTTGTAGCTGTGGGCACGGCGTCGTTGGGTGCGTTGGGAATGGCGTCGGGAGGCGTCAGGGGAGCGCCTTTCCGCAGGATGAGGGGAACGCGATTTGCGTCTGGGACTGTGGTGCCATACCTTTCGAGGTCATTCAGCGGGATAAGGCCCTCTCCCGTGTCCGAAATGAGCGTGGCGGTGACGAAGATAAGGAGGTTTTCGGTGGAGTTATCCGTCTTTTCGTGCTTGAAAAGGTTGCCGATGATGGGGAGGTCTGCGAGCCAGGGGGTCTTCGTCGTGTCCTCCTGCCGGTGGCTGCGGACGAGGCCTCCGAGGACGACGGTCTCGCCGGAGCGCACGACGGCCTCGGTCTCGATGTACTGACGGGAGACGGAGGGGATTCTGATGGTGGGCGTATGGATCTGACCGTTCTGGTCTTGGTAGGTGGTGGTGGAGATGACATACTCGTCCCATTTGACGACATCGGAGATTTCGGGGCGGAGCAGGAGGTCGATGGTGGAGAGGTCGGCACCGACCGAGGGCGTGACGACGAGGGTGCAACCGGTCTCGAGCCGGGAGGGCGTGTTGTACGTCATCTGTACGTCGTGGTAGCCGCTGTTGTTCCCATACCCCGTGGTCGTGGTGCTCTGGGCTTGCACGTCGTCGTAGTAGGTGGTGTCCTCTCCGACGCGGACAGTGGCCTCTTTGTTGTTGAGGGTGGTGACGCGGGGGACAAAGATAGCGCGGGACTGTCCGTCCTCCTTGAGGGCGTTAAGGGTGGCCTGTAGGCCGGTGTTGTTCAGAACCGTCTGATAGACGGCACTACCCCCTGACGAACCAATAGAGGCTGCGCCCAAATTTTTACCGATGGTTGTCGGAGTGAGTCCTTTAATTTTGTCGGCAAGACCGATCAAATCATCGTCGGTATAAACAAAATCACCATTCTCGTCCGTTTGAGCGACGGCATTGCGGAAGCGATCTTTTAACCCGTCAATTAGATCACCATCAGCATCGCCTTTGCCCGTGAAAGTCGACGGGTGCTGGAAGAGCCAGTCGATGCCGAGGTCCTTGAGGTCGGTGACCTTGGTGGTGATGAAGCGGGCTTCGATCAGGACTTGAAGCGGGCGAATGTCGAGCGCGTCGATAATCTCTTCGGTCTTGGCTAGGTTTTCCTTCGTGTTCTTGACGATGAGGGCATGGGCCTTATCGTTGAAGTAGACATCCGCACTTTCTGGTTTCGGGACAAAACGTTCGATCGCCTCCAGCAGGGCGACTTTGCCTTCCGGCTTTTCTTTTTTATCTTGCGTGTTGTTCGAATTGTTTCTATTGCTGTCGCGGCTGGAAACGGCTCCTTTGAAGGGGCTCAGCCCTTGGACAGATTTGCCGAGTTCGGCACCGGTGAGGCCTTTGCGGAGCTTGTAGACGCGGGTCTCCATGGGCAGTGCGGTTTCCGTGGCGTCGCGCACGGTTGCCCAGATGATGTTTTCGCCAACCGAAAAAGTGACGCCGAGGTTGCGTCCGATATAGTCCAGAATTTCGATGAGAGGCGTGCTCTCCGCTTTGATTGTGATTTTGGCCTCGCTGGCGTTGAGGGCACTGTCCGCGACGATATTGATATTGGTGGACTGGGCGAAATTGGCAATGAAGGCGTTGATGCCGACATCGGTGAGGTTGACACTGACAGGCTGGCGCAGGATTTGTTGCATTTCGGTGGAGACGGTGCGTAGCGAGCCGGTTTCTCCGACGACATGGCGGAGTGTGCGGTAGGTCTCGGGCAGGGCACCGAAGCGATTGGCGTCTGCGGAGGAGGCTTTGACGGTGGAGGCGCTGCGGGCCTCGGCGGTGGCGGCGCGCTCCTCGGCGAGGTAGTTGGAAAGTTTGGTCTGGAGACCTTCGAGGCCGCGAGCACCAGGGTTTTTGCGCGTGATGTCGATGGTGGCCGTGATGGCGTCCTGCACCTTGCCCTGCTCGAACAGGTTCTCGGCGGCGACCACTTCGGGAGCGTGCAAGAGTGGCGGCACGGGTTCAGGGTCCGGCGCCTTGGGACTGATACATCCGGAGAGGAGGATTAAAAGAGTGGCGAGCAGCGAGTAGCGATTGGTGAATGTCGTGAACCATGATGAACGGATCTGTGTTTTCATGTTAGTGTCTCTTGTGAGGTTGAAGGTTCTAATAAACGTTAAATTCATGTCATTATTTCCTGGACTCGCCGGGATGGATGGTTTTTTCCCATTCGGTTGAGCCGACAAAGACGTTACCCGCATAGGCCACATTGATGGTAATGGGATCTCTTTTTGTTGCGGAACCCGTTGTCGACACCCAAGCGCGCACTTTCTGGTCATGCCAGTGATGGTAACAGCGCACAATCGGTATGCGCGAGGCGCTGTAGGGGAGGGGGGTCCCGGCTGCGTCCGTTCCGCTATTCCGGTCGCCGTATGTCATTTGAGCCATCTTGTATTCGCCCATCGTATGAGGACTTGGAAGGTTGTGATACGACTCTCCCCATCCCGTTTTCGCGTTTGAAAACTCGTAGAGGTAACTACAGCACTTGATGGTGTCGTTGCGGGTCGAATCCGAATTCTTTTGGTTGTCCCAAAAGGGAGAAGTGTCGGTGTCGTTGCTCCCTTGAATCAGGGAAACAAGTTCATGGGGGCGCGGTGTGTCCCGCCCGCCGTTGATGTCGGCGCGGCAGATGTACAAGCTGCGGTCATCCACATAATCGGGATAAAGGTTGGATATCCAGACCGGGGTGCGGTTGTCGTTCTCGCCGCGGTAGATGGTCAGCGCAACGCCGAATTGTCGCAGGTTGGACTTGCAGTTGGCCTGCCGTGCCTGCTTATACCCGGACTGCACCGAAACCACCAGGGCAGAGCCCAGAATCCCGATAATGACGATAACAACCAGCAGTTCAAGCAACGTGAAGCCGCGAATCCCTAAACGCCTCTCTTCAGACATTTGGCATGATGCCTGCAAATATATAAAGCGTGTCAAGTCGCGGATCATGCTTTTTGTGGCCCCTGTTATGCGTAGCAAAAAATCCATTTCAATTATAAGCGCAGAAAGCATGCCAAAAAACAGACGGGTAATGCAAGGTGGAATGAATGCAATTTAACGGAAAAGTTAAATGCGTGAAGCGTGCGCTTGACGACAGAATCGAGTGTATGCATACTGCTGTACGCATGAGGATGGCCGAAATCTATGGTTTCCCGCGTTACCTGCTAGGCAGGTGCCGATATTCCAGTATTCAAACAGTTAATCTTTTTGTTGCCGCGTTGCTCTGGTCATCTGCGGTTGGCGCGGTATATGCTCAGGCGGCTCGCGATTTGAAGGCGCGTCCCGCTTGGGATGTGGCGGAAGCGCCTTGTCGGCTGGTGGTGGAAAAGGAAAATGACGACTATTTTCTGGTGCGTCTACCCGTCACGGTCAGCGACAAGCCGGTCGCAGCCGTCAGGGTCTTCCTGGCGAAAAACGAGAGTGCCGCTGGTGTGGTTTGGCGGAATGCCAGCGAAATGACGGTGTTGATCAACGCTTCCGGCGCGAAACGCAAGCAGCTCGTCAAAATTTATCTTGTTCCCGACGAAAACGCGCTAGCCGCAGGCGCTTCAGCGTTGGCAGATCCTGCACCCTTGCGAGGATGTGCGCGTCGGACGGGCGGAATGGATTTCCCATCGAGTCTGGAGGATGTGAAAACCTTGGAAACCCGCTGTGACGGGCGGACCGACCAGTTTGCGGTCAAGGATTTCACGCAGCTCGGCGAGACTTTCAAGGATTGGTTCAGAGGGGACTGGACTCGGAAAAACCATTTGGTTGACCTGCAGACGTGGCTGCTGGTGCCCTCGGACGGCATTTATCTGTTCGGCCTGGCTGGCGTGGCGCCGGCGTGGCTGCTGGTGGACGGGCACCAGACGCTCGCGCATCCGGCCAACCGGCCTTATGATCAGTGGACATCCGGCGATGAAGTGCCGCTGAAGGCCGGTTTGCGGCATGTTCTGATCCGGACCGTCTGTCGGCAGAAGATCGACACAGGACTGGCCTGGAAGCGTTCGGGTGAGCCTGGTGTCGTCGCGGATGTGGCGATGGTCACCGGCGGTGACTTGCGCGATGGTCGCTGGGAGCAGCTTGACCGCCGCTTGCATCCCTTTGCGACAACGCAAAGCGGGGCGGCGTACCGTTTCGCGGGAAGTTCGGACACATTCGTGCCTTTCACTCTACGGGACGGTTCATCGTGTTGGGGTACTAATCATTTTGTGCGTTGGCATATAGGGCAAAAAGTGGTTGGCGAGGGTGAGACGCTGTCCGTTACGTTGCGTGTCGCCGACCTGCCTGTGCCTCTGCGCCTGTCGGTGGTCGCGGCCACGGGTGAAGAGGCGAGCTGGGATTCGGTTTTATCTTATGACGGGCCAGTTTGGAAGGTTTCAGACGTGACGACGCGCATGGCCGGGGTGCCGGCCGTTTGCTATGAAGATGACCGGGTGAACCCTATCATACGTGTTCGCACATCCGCAGACGAAGGTTTGTCGTATGAGTTGCACTCCGAGATCAAATGGCGCTCAAAGGATACTGAGACACGCTCGCAGGGTCTGACCGTCGAAAATGGGTGGGCCAGGGTGTACATGGGCGAGTTTGAGGCCGGCGAGGTGGATCGGCTTTCCTGGTCTTTACGCCATCACGGGGTGGAGTTAAGCCGTAGTGTCGCCATTTTCGCGCGTGAACCCTATGACTTCCTGCCCGACGAGGTGTCCGGCGAGTCTTTGAAGTACGACGGGGATTTTGTAGTTCTGCTGGCTTCCAAGGTCTCGCGTGGTGATCCGGCGCCATCATTGGTGCAACAGGCGGACGAAGGCGTGGTTTTGTTGGACGGTTTCATATATGGGGGCACCGCAGACTTTCAAACATCGGCCAGCAACGTTTGGCGCGTGCTTGACTTGCAGGCTTCAGAGCAGAACGAGGACGCGGCAGGCACGTCGATGCTCTTGCCGTTCGCGGCGCTCCAGAGCGTGATGCCCGCGACGGTCGTGGTATATGCGCCATCATTACTGGGATTGAACCGTGAAGGCGGCACGGCCGGCTTTGAGCGGAGGCTTTCGGCCATGACCGGACTCGCCGCCGGTCCGGCCAGTGGCCGTCCACGGGTTCTGCTGGTGGTGCCGCCTGCATTCGATGTCCTTCCCGGCTGCGGCTGCGTGCCCGGTCTTGTCCCGTGTGAGCACGCCGCGAAAGCGCGCGAATATGCCGAGACAGTCATAATGGTGGCGGACGCGCACGGGGTCGAGACGGTTGACCTCTTCACGGCCTTCACGACCGCACAGACCAATACGGCGCTGGTGAAAAACGGCATGTTGACCGAGGCCGGCGTCACTCTGGCCGAAAACTTGATCCGCAAAAAAATCCTGACGAGATGAAAAAGGGATCTCATCCTGACTACTGACTACTTGAGCAGGGGCTACTCAAATGATATTTAAGCGCCAGGCATCTGGGCGCAGAATCTCAAGGCGCGTGGCAAAGCCGGGGGTGGCTAGCACTGTCTGGTTATTCGGTGTATCGGGAATCCAGAGCGCCTCGCAGCCCTGATGCCCGCGCAGCATCTGAATGCCTTTTTCAGGCCCGATTATGAAAAGCGCTGTTGAAAGTGCATCCGCGGTCATGGCGTCCGGCGCGATGACGGTCACGCCGGCCATGCCGGTCACAGGGCGTCCTGTGCGCCCGTCCATGATGTGCGCATGACGCACGCCGTCAATCTGCACGAATCTTTCGTAATGGCCGGAGGTGGATGTCGCCTCACCGTCTTTCAACAAAAAAATGCCGACCAGGCCATCCGTATCGAAAGGGTTTCGTACACCAGTGCGCCAGCCGCCGCGGCCGGGCGCGGCTTTCCCGATGGCGCGCAGGTTGCCGCCTAAATCGACGAGCGTGTCTATATGGCCACGCTCTTTGAGTCTGCGCCAGGCCAGATCGACAGCGTAACCCTTCGCGATTCCGCCGAGATCCAGACTCATGCCGGGTTTATTGAGACGCACACGTTTTCCTTCAGCATCTGAAATGATTTCGATTGCGTTGCGATCGGCCAGTGCTGTGGCTAGTCTCACTGCTTCAGCAGCCGGAGTATGGAGACTTTCTGAAGTGCCATTGAACCCCCATAGCCGCATGGTCGGACCGATCATCGGATTGAACGCCCCGCCGCTTTCGTCGCAAAACCGCAAGGCTGTTTCTAAAACTGTCGCGACGGTTGCCGGTACCGCAACATAATGACCAGTGCCCGCCGCGCGGTTGATGGCGGATAACACGCTGTCGTCTCGCCAAGCGGAGAACTCGCGGTTGACCTCATCGAAACCCACTCTGGAAGTTTCACGGGCACGCGCGGCTGACGCATGATCCGCGCATTGCACAGCCGCGACCGTGCCCATTGTCAACCACTGCAAACGTAACGGTTTGCGCTCTGTTCGGGAACAGGATAAACATAAAAGAGCAAACACAAATAACGTTGGAAGGTAGCATGCAGGCGCAATTCTAATTATTACGGAAGACTTCATGGTAGTCGTACTCGCACACGGAAAAAGCGTGATAGGCGATCAAGCGGCAGCTCTGCAAAAAGTGGTTCTCCAGTGCCTTCAATGTCGGTGTAATCACTGAGCGGTTGCCATTCAGGCGGCTGCAGGCTGTCTGAACATTCGACCGTATATAGCCGGCTGGCAACACTTTCCCAGTTCAGGCAAAGGGTTTCTCCGCCTGCGGTCAAAGGTGACAGCGCCACCACAAAACGTGAGGCGGAGTCGGCAGCCGAGGTTCCCGCAGTCTCTTCATCGGCGGTTGACATGTTGTCGCCGTCATAGTCACAGGCAGGATCAAGCACAAGAAAAACGGCCTCCAGCGGCTCGCTGGGATTGCCGGCCGCATCGTAAGCGACCACCCGGAAGGCATGGGCAGCATCAAGCTGGTTGGAAAGCGACAATGTGATGGTGTTAAACTCCGTGACATTGGTAATCACTGCGCTTTCCAGGCGGTAAGATATGTTTGTAAGGGGGGCATCCGTAGCGGACGGCCAGTTAAGCGCGAGCTGGTCTGCGGTGACGGCATACTCCCGGATCGCGTTAAAAGGGGCGCATGTGATGGTGCCGGGCAAGAAAAACGGCGCAACATTGTCAACCGTGAACTTTGGCGTCATGTAACTTTTGCCGAAATACTCGTTGGAAGCTGTGACGCGAAAGAGCGTCTGTGTGTTTACGGCAAGCGCAAGATCAGTCAGGCGCGACTCCCATGTAGCAGCGACCTTGTTCGTAAACGGCAAAGAATTGGTGACGGTCAAAATGTCGCCGAGCGTTCCGTTACTTGTGAAGTGTCCGGCCTCGCCCGTCGTGTCAATGACATTGGTAAATGCTGCTGTCTGCCAACTCTTGCCGTTATCACCGGACCACTCAAAAGAGAGATTTAGCGGTTCGCCGTCGGCATCCGCGAAATCCCCGGCGAGTCTTACGCATCCGTCGCCAGTAGCAGTCTGTTGAGCGATTAAATTTTTCACTGCCGGATAATCGCGGAGCCTGATGTGCCAAAAGAAACTGAAGAGCGGGTTCACAGGATCATTTGATTCGATAAAGACCGTCAGGTTGTCGTCATGCAGATCCATGCCGACAGGTTCGTTGAACCAGAAAATGCGCTTGTTCAGCCCGGCTGTGACGGTATTGTTGTAACCGGGTTCGATGTTGTTGTAAAAGCCCTGCCGCCAGAGCAGTGGCGAGACAACGACATCGTCAATGTACCAACCTTCGTTATCGGTGTTGTTGTCACCGCCGTAATGGAACCGGAAAATGATCTCCCGCCCGTTAAAGCCGTTCTGTTCGGGGTATTCGTGCGTGAGGTCGAAAGTCACCTCGCTCCAATCGTCGGTCCCTTTGCCCGCCAGGCACGGTGTGCCCTCTGGCCAAGGCGAGTATGTCCAGCCGTAGATGGTGTGCGTGTAAGGCCCATTCAACTGCTGGAAAGTCAAACCGTTATCGATTGAGAATTCGACAATCCCGCCGTCAAATGCGCGGGTGGTGTCCTGGTGGATTTCGGAATGGATCCAGTGTTTGAAGGATAGTTTCGCGCCAGTGCCGAGCAGCAGCGGCGGTAGAGTAATAGTGGCTCGGACTGCGGGGCTCTGGGCCAGACCGCCTGAGACCAGTTTTGAATGCAGCGCGTAGGGGGGTGATGAGTAGCGGTTGGTCGAGGCGTTCCACGCCTGGTCCATCGAGCGGAGATCCCAGCAGCGCAGTGACGGGTCGCTGATGTTCTCGACACGCGCAAGCCTGGTGAACCACAGTAGTTCGGCGTTGCCGGTGTTGTGCAAGTTCATGTTTACGCCGATGATGCCTTGCGTCGGCAGTGCCGTGAGGTCAAGGTCATGAAAACGCGAGGTGTCGGCAACCGGGAACACCAGGAAAAGATAGTGAAGGGGGGTCTCGCTAACACGGCCGGACGGATCCGCCGCCACGATCAAGTACTCGAAATCGTCGCCGGCTGTGGAGACCGTGGCGATATCTGCTGTGAACACATTATTCGAACCGGCGGTCATTGTGGTCTCCTGCCACTCGCCAGCACCGCGGCGCCATCTTACAAAGGCGGCTTCGACACAATATGTATCGTGTATGGCCGCGGCTATGGTGAACGGCCCCGGCGTATTCTGCGTCTCTTCTAAAGGATCATGGATAATGACCGGTGCGGCGGGAACGCTTTCAGGTCTGAGCGGATCGCTACGGTCAGCGTACTCCTCTATAAGTGTATAACCGTCATTATCGTCGTCTGAGGTCAGTGCTAATCCGCTCTGTCCGTAATACTGATATTCCCACCAATCAGGTATGCCGTTGTTGTCTTCATCGAGTTCAGCAGGCAGATAACGCGCCAACAGGATGTGCGGGGTGTCCATGACAATCGCGCCGAGTTGAGGCGAGCTGTGACCCGGTGCGGCAGGAAAGCGACTGCCGTCGAGATGCCATTCGGCGAAGACCATAAGCGAGTCGTCAGGCATGATCACAAGAGTTTGCGCGTTTGGCACATTCAATGGCGCGTCCTCGATACCCCATAATATCTGGTCCGCATGCTCGTCTATATCGGTTTGCACGGTCAGGCGGTTCTCATGCTGCCAGAGCCAGCAGAGCATTGATGAGCAATGTATCTGAAAAGAGACATTAGTGGCAGTGTTGTTTTGCGGGGTGCTGCCAGTTCCGAAAAATCCTGAGAGGGTAACACGGGTGTTGTCGGTGATGTCTACGACTGCGGGAGCGGAGGCGTTCGCCACCACTCCCGAAGCGTAATATGTTACGCCATAGTCCGGTTCGGGGACACCGTAAGATTCAGGCGAGCCTATGACGGTCAGGTTCAGGCGTTCTGTGACATGAAAAACGTAATCATCTGATCCGGGACTGTAAGACATATAGCCCGCATGATTCGCGGCCTTGATGTAGTAAGCGACGCGTGTTCCTGCTGGTTGCGGAGAAATATGGGCCTCATAGAGGTTGCCCGACACCTGAAGCAGTGTTTGAGTATGCGTGACTGCCGCCGAAAGCCCGGCATGCCAGACCAGTTGCAACTCGTCAGGGTTGAAAATGCCGACAGGTTCAAAAAGGCATGATACACGGTAGGCGGTCTGGGTGTCGTAAGTGTTGATCAGAGGCTCGTGGTAGATTGACGGCGGCACATTGTTGACCGCCGGAGCGAAGGGAGTGGCAGGATCGCCGAAAAGATTGAGTTCGTAATATACCCAGCGCCAATAGTTTGCAACGTATGAAACCAGCATGTGCAGATTCATGCGGCGTGAAAGTTCGTTGATTTCACCGAGAGTGGTGGCATTGCCGCGCAAGGCCGCGTCCCAGAAAGCGCGATGAAAGCGGTGCGAGTAGCCACCGACCACGTTGTTGAAAAGCCAACCCGACCGCGCGTTCATGACTGTGGCGAAAGCTGCGTTGCTGACGGTCACAATCTGTTCGGCGAAACAATCCGGCTGGTCGAATGCGCCGGTATCGCACGCCTGGGAATACATGAAGTAGGACATTTCATTGGTGAAAGCCTGTAGGGCTATTTGGTTGGCAGCGTTGGCAAGCGATATTTTTGCGCAATTTTTAGTTGCTCCGTGACCGATATGATTTACGGTGTGCAGATTACGGTTCAAAAAACCAAGCGCGTCGGCCGTAGTCCAGAGTCCCGCATCAGAGTCGTACAAACGGTCGTTGGTATCGAATGTTTCGGCATAAGGCGATGACTCGAACCCCATGCTGTTCAAAGCGTATGCCGCACTGCCTAAGCGCAGTTCTTCCATGTAACCGTCGGCATATACGATAGTGCCCATGTCTATCTTTTCCGCCATGAACGCGTTGGGCTCGACATCCTGTGCGGTGGAGACCTCGTAGCCGATTGTCTTGCGCACCATGTGCGCAAGTTCTTGCGGGTTGGCAACAGGGAAGCGCCCCACCATAATCTCGGCTGTCAGGTCAACGTCGCCGCCGTTTATGCCGTCCGTGATCTCGCCGTAGCGTCCGTTGCCGTTATTGTCGTAATTGCCCTCCATACATCCGTAGTAAATCGCGTCGGCAGGAATCTCGACTGTGCGGGTCATGATGAAATCAACAAATGAAAGATACAGTAGCTGTGCAGGTATAAGATCGAAGGTGCCGGCTATGAGCAGAAAACGGGTACCCCAAAGCTCGTTGGCCTCCTGCAGGAACGCGCGTATTTTTGCCGGGCAGTTGTTGCCCGCATAGCTGGCGTAAATGTCCTCTACCGGGACTATCAGAGGCACCAGTCCTGAGCGGGCTCGAAAAGCGCAAAGCTCCTGCAGGTTCCAAGGCGCCGGAGTGTTGTGGATCAGATTGGAGGTTGAAATGACGATATATGAATAAGGCGTATCGGGCTCTAACAGTGACGGCATGCAAAAGAGCGACGGCGTGACTGATAACTTTTTAAAAGGTGGTGCAGGGGGTAGTTCCCTAAGCGTGACGGATACAGTTAATTTTCGGGCAGCGAGCAGTATGTTGCTCACTGGCATAAAACGCAGAGGAAACACTTTGACGGACAAGAGCGCATGTGCGCCGGTATGGTCAATACGCCAGTCGGGCGCGGAAAAGTCAGGATAGAGGGTGTCAGACATATAAATGTCCGGGTCAGGGCCCACTACCGGAGACGCTTCCCCGTCGAGATAGGGAGGCATACCCCATTGGATCATGTTAGGCAGTTGGTGTTCTTCCACGTCGGAGGCGGTCAGCCACACATCCTCTACTCCATAGCCCTTCGGAATTTCGAAAGACACGCCTGTGACAGGCAAAACCGGACGAGAGGATTCCACATCCAGTCCACACCCCGGCAGAGTAACTTCGGCAAATCCCTCAGCGTTGACAGTGATAGAAGGGGGCTCAAACGTCAGGTTCGTAACAAGGCTGTCCTTTGGGCTGGCTGCCAAGCAAGGCAGAACCGCTAAAAGCGTCAGCGGTAAAAATCTGAAAATATAGTTATGACCAGACATCAAGCTGATTTTATAGCACACAGTGCTTATACGGCAACCATGAAATTGACCTTGGTCTCGGCATGTGGATTTAATACAATGGTGAATATCAATTGTCTTAAATAGTTTGGAAACTTGCAATTGCTCAGGATTCAGGCGCCAGGAGTCAGAATTCAGCCGGTCTTGCAGCGCATAAAATCAGTGCGCAGTGACGGAGATGCAATGAGGTGTTAGTATAATGAAAACCATTTATTATGCGGCTGTGGGTGTTTCGGCAATCGGGATTTTGGCGGGCGGCGGGTGCCGCTCGTTTAATAAAGATGGAGACGACATGCGATATGCTTATGAACCATCAATTGTGGTTACACCTTTCGGTAAGACTGAAGACGGCCAGAGAGTCCAGCAGTACACGTTGACCGGGGCCGGCGGCGTGGTCATGGATGTCATTGATTACGGCGGTAAAGTGGTGCGTCTTTTCACTCCCGACCGCAACGGCGCCAAAACCGACATAACTTTAGGCTTTAACGAGGTGGCCGGATACGAGACCTATGACCGCTATTTCGGTTCGCTTATCGGTCGGTACGGAAACCGTATCGCAAACGGCAAATTTGTTTTGGACGGAAAGATGTACACCCTGCCGACGAACAACACCCCCGGCGGCATACCCTGCTCGCTGCATGGCGGCGACAAAGGGTTTGACTCTTACGTCTGGAACAGCGAGCCCCTTTCCGAAGGCAAGAGCGTGGGGGTACAATTTAAGTTACGGAGTCTTGAAGGCGACCAGGGATATCCCGGCAATCTTGATGTGACCGTGCGATATTGGCTGACCCCAGATAATGTTTGGCGCATAGAATACGAGGCGGTGACAGACAAGGCCACTCCGGTGAACCTCACTCAGCACGTTTACTTCAACTTCAAGGGTGAGGCGGCAGGCACGATTTTGGATCATGAGCTGACCATCTTCGCCGACACAATGACCCCTGTTAATGCCGGTCTGATTCCGACCGGCAAGATTGTTCCTGTCAAAGGCACGCCCTTCGACTTCACTGCGCCGTGGCAGATCGGCGCCCGGATCGCGGTTGATGCCGAACAACTGCGCTTCGGCGGCGGTTACGACCATAACTGGGTCTTGAACAGCCAAGACGGAAAACTGGCGCCTGCGGCGGCTTTATACGAGAAAACGACAGGAAGGTTTATGGAGGTCTGGACCACCGAACCGGCCCTGCAGTTCTATTGCGGAAACTTTCTTACCGACAAAGTTCCAGGTAAACGCGGCCAGAATCTCTGTTATCGTGGCGGGCTTGCTTTGGAAACGCAGCATTCGCCGGACTCGCCTAACCAGCCGAACTTTCCCTCCACCATATTGCGCCCCGGTGCGATTTACAAGACAGTGACCGAGTACCGGTTCAGTGTCAGATAATTAACCTTTAGGCAGATTGTGTTGGGACGCGATGGTGATGCTGGATACTGGATGCTGCACGCCACTTGTCGGTTTGAGGCGCAGCTTCGCTAAAAAAAGCTATGTGAGGTGATTCTATGGGTTTTCTGGATATTGTGGTTTTTGTTGCTTTCGTTGTTTTGGTGATGGTGGTGGGACTTTATAAAAGCCGTAGCATGCACAGTGAGGAGGGGGGAGCAGCCGACTACTTCCTGGCGGGACGAGGCCTGAAATGGTGGCTGATCGGGATATCCTTGATTGCGGCCAACATTTCGGCAGAACAGTTCGTCGGCATGTCAGGTCAGGCGGCATCTTATTTGGGTCTGGCCATAGCCAGTTACGAGTGGATGGCCGCAGTTACGCTTGTCTTGGTTGCGTTCGCGTTTTTGCCCTATTTCCTGAAGACCGGCATATACACTATCCCCGGGTTTCTTGAACACCGTTATAACCATGTGGCACGTTCGATCATGGCTGTTTTCATGATGTTCATTTTAGTAGGTGTCTCGCTCTGCGGCGTGATATATGCGGGATCCCTGCCTATGCGTGATCTTTTGATGGAGGCAGGCATCAACATATCGCTCACCACGTGCTGTTGGATCATGGGGATTCTGGCGGCCGGTTATGTAGTGGCCGGTGGCCTAAAGGCCTGCGCTTGGGCCGATCTCATTCAGGGCACGGCCCTGATCATCGGCGGTGTGCTGATCACTATTTTCGCTTTTCAGGCTTTAGGTGCGGCGGATCTACTTTCATTGACACACGGAGTCGGAGCCACCACTACGGCGGCACGGGGTGCGGGTGCCATGCTGACTGACAGCATGGGTGGGGTACAACGGTTCATGACACTCAACGCAGACAAGCTCCACATGTTCCTGCCAAAGTCTGACCCCATAATACCTTGGACAGCGCTCTGCCTAGGCCTTTGGATACCGAACATCTATTACTGGGGGCTCAATCAATACATCACGCAGCGGACATTGGGGTCTTCGTCGTTGGCAGAAGGACAAAAGGGGATTGTATTCGCGGCTGCCCTGAAGCTTATCATCCCGTTCATTATTGTCTTTCCCGGCCTGATAGCCTTCAATCTCTATCGGCCTGAAATGGTCCAAAAGGCTGAGACTGATTTTCTGAACACCTATGAAAAAGCGAATGTTGCGG
This sequence comes from uncultured Lentisphaeraceae bacterium, assembly GCA_964557205.1. GTDB lineage: Bacteria > Verrucomicrobiota > Kiritimatiellia > RFP12 > UBA1067 > JAQVQN01. The sequence continues at coordinate 12,323 of CAZKZI010000010.1, read as the reverse complement.
TAGATGCCCCGGGCAACTATCTGACTTTCACGGCATTGGAAACCTGGGAAGCGGCAAACCCGCAAAAGGCGAATGAAATAGACGTTTACAACAAACTGGTTAAGGGAAAAGCCGCTAAAGCCGGTAAGACGACCGTGGAAAAGGTGCAATCCGAATATAAGGCCGACTCGGCTTTGGGGCTGCTGATCGCCAAACTGTGTATGGGTCGCAAAGGACTGTTCGGGTTTATTGTCGCTGCCCTGCTGGGAGCGATAGTATCCTCGCTTGCGGCAGTGCTGAACGCCGCGTCGACCATCTTCTCGATAGACATCTACAATTCATACATAAATCAAAACGCGTCACAAAAACAGCTTGTCGGCGTGGGACGTTTGTGTGTAGGCGTTTTCGTTGTGGTGGGGTGCGTGGTGGCTCCCATGCTGGACGACCCCAAGTTCGGTGGTATCTTCACTTACATTCAGGAGTTTCAGGGCTATGTGTCGCCCGGTGTGCTGGCTGTCTTCGTTTTCGGCTTGCTGAACCGCACGGCAGCCGGGATGACTGGAGTAATAGGATTGCTTTTGAATCCGCTACTCTATTTCTTGCTGAAAACCTTCTGTCCTCAAATCGATTTTCTTAACCGCATGGCCATATGCATGGTGATTGTGCTGGCAGTCATGTTCGTGGTGGGGTTGTTCGCGCGTTTGCCGCAACCGGTAGAGTTCAAGTCCAACACGAATCTGGACCTGACGCCATCAAAAGGGGCTAAGATAGTCGGTGTCGCTGTCGTGGCATTAACGCTGTTACTATATGTCTTGTTCCGGTAGCGGCTTTGCCGGAAACTATTTTAGATTGCGCAGAGCGTAACGGAAACGTGAAGCCAGCAGTTGCTCCATAGTGTAAAAACCGCGGTCGCACTCCATCAGCCATGTGGCGCCAGCGAGGGCGCCGCGCCCGAAGGCACCACGATTAATGCTCTCGTGCGTGAGCCGCAGTGTCTGATTGGGCAAGCCGAACAGCACCTCATGCTTGCCGACAATGCCGCCGACACGAATCGATTTGACACTCTCTTCCGATTTCACTTTAAGTTTTTTGGCGATGCGCAACGCAGTGCCCGAGATATCGGTTTTCTGACTAAAATGCTCTTCTAAAATAGCTACATCAGCCTGCGGTATGACACTGCGCACCACCATGCTGGTCAAAAGCAGGAGATTAACGCCGATCGAAATGTTGGGGGAGTAAAGAACGGCAGTCTTGCGCGCCATTTTTTTTAATTCAGCCAGGTCATCACGTGAATAATTTGAGATGGCTGAAAGAAAGCGAATTCCATAATTCGCGGCATTTTTGTAAAGCCTCACGGTTTCCGAGGCCGAAAAATCGATTATTACGTCAACAGGATAACTATGAAAAAAAATGTCGTCAATGTCGTCAACCCAGTGGATCAGCCCTTCATCGTAATCGTAACCCTGTAGGCGGCTGGCATATTCACCGGCGTGGCGGTTGCTTTTGCGCACAACCCAGACCAACTCTGAATCTGGAGCGTTGATCATTTCCTGCGCCACCATGGCACCTGTGCGTCCGAAACCAAACAAACCGACCCTCAATTTTTTCAACCTTCGCATTTGCTAGTATTTACTCTTTCTTTATAGCATAGTCAAATATAAAGGGTGTGCTTCACAATAGTTGAAGCGCACCCAGAAGTCAGAAGTCAGAATCTAGGATTCAGAATGTTTTCATGCAACTTTCGCTTGAAAGGGCGCATCCTTTTCATGTTTGCATAAATTATGATATAAGACAGTTACTCAGGTGGGGCGTCAGAATTCAGAATGGCCTGCGAATAGGCTTACAGCAACTTACTGACCTTGCTGGGTCTATCATCCTGACTCCTGAATTCTGACTCCTGACTACCTGAGTTTTAATGGTATAAAATTGCTCGTTATTCAACTTGGAGCAGAAGGGTAGGGGGTATGCTGAAATGAATCATACGTGTGGATTCGCTATTGTGGGAACCGGTCTGATCGCTGACTTCCATGCGCGAGCGGTTGAAGGAGTTGGAGGAGCCCGGTTGATGGCTGTTTGCAGTCGAGATTTACAGCGCGCAAAAGCTTTTGGGAAAAAGTATGTTTGCGACCCTTACGACAACCTTGACGATTTGCTTGCGAGACCAGACATAGATGTGCTTTTAATCGCCACGCCTTCCGGCATGCACATGGAGGCGGCTATAGCTGCCGCAAGAGCCGGCAAACATGTTTTATGTGAAAAGCCGCTTGATGTATCTTTGGAGCGTATTGACGCAATGATAGTTGAGCACGCCAAGGCCGGAACAAGTTTGGGATGCATATTTCAGTTGCGGTATATGCCGGTGCTCAACCCGATCCGCAAATTAATCAGCGAAGGGATGCTTGGCACCTTAACCTATGCCGGGGTCTATGTGCCCTGGTGGAGGTCTGATGAATATTATGCCGACTCTTCATGGCATGGCACCGCTAAGCTTGACGGCGGTGGCGCTCTGATAAACCAAGCCATACATATGATTGACATATTATGCGACCTTATGCCGCCAGTCCGGCGAATAGTCGGCTGTGTTTCAAATGCAGGGCATCCATTTATCGAAACTGAAGACGCTGCAACAGCTTCGCTTTTGTTTGAAGGCGGCGCAGTAGGGGTTATATACGGCAGCACTTCAGCTTGGCCTGGGCAGAGTAAACGACTTGAAATAACCGGCACAAAAGGCAGCTTGGTTTTAGAAGACGATGTTTTGACTTCGTTGAAACTTGCGAATGCGCCAAATGAACTGGAGTCACTCATTCTGGCGGAATTCGGGCAAAAAAAAGAGGCTGTTAGCGCAGTGGGTGTCAGTAATCCCGGCGATATGAGCCACGCTTTGCATCAGCGATGTTTCGAGGACTTCATTAAGGCAGTTGAAAACAATACGACTTTCGTTATAAACGGCCAATCGGCCAGAAAACCGGTGGCAGTCATCAACGCGATTTACCGCTCAGCGCGTGAAGAGCGCAAATGTGAAGTGTAAGAGCCTTTACGAGGTTAGGGGAAGTTCTAAAGTTCGAGAGTTTGGGCGTTGGGTAGCGGGAAACAGGTTGTTGCGACCACCAAGTGGACGCAACGGTGAGGGTAAAAAAGACAGGGGACGCCTCCTCGGGGAGGTGTTCCTTCCGTCCGCCCACAACGTCGCATAATATATATTATGTCAAGTAATGCCTGTATAAAAAAATTATCCGTGACAACGATTGATTAGTCGCGTGAACAAGCCTCATGCAGCCTCATGCTCAAATTTCAAGGCCGCATCATGCGCGTTAGCTCCGCAACACGTTGTTCAATGGCTTCCTGAGTCATTGACTCAAAACGCTCAAGACTGAAGCCTTCGACACCGATCGAAGCCACGGCGCTGGCGTATATTAGGGCTTTACGCATAATCTTGTCGTTGATTTTTCCGGCGCGCGCAAGATATCCCATGAAGGCGCCGGCGTAAGAATCGCCGGCACCGGTCGGGTCAACCAGCCGTCTGACGGGATACGCGGGAACAATGAATATCTGGTTGCCAGAAAACAGCAAAGCCCCGTGCTCGCCTTTTTTGATGACCACATAAGAAGGCCCCATGTCCATAATCCTAGCAGCGCAGTCGCACAGGTTCCACTTGCCGGTCAAAAGCCGCGCCTCACTATCGTTTAACATCAAAAGATTCACACAACGTATAACTTTCAACAAGGATTTACGTGCTGTCTCAATCCATAGGTTCATGGTGTCAAGCGCCACAAATCGGGCGCCGCAGGCCTGTTTCAAAACATGCATCTGAAGCTCGGGCTGAATATTGCCCAGCAAGACAAACGGCGCGCCTCGATATCCTTCCGGCAATTCTGGCGAAAAACGCTCGAATACTCCCAGTTCGGTCTTTAAAGTGGCGCGTTCCACCATGTTTCGATCATATTCGCAAGCCCATCTGAAAGTGGCCCCCTTAACTTTTTGAACTCCTTGCAGATCAACTCCGAACGATTTCCAGCGCCGTTCAAATGTAGCAGAAAAATCATCCCCCACCACCCCCACCGCTCCGGTTTTAGTGAAAAAGGAGGCTGCTGCGGTGCTGAATGGCAGTGAGCCCCCCATCAAGTTTTTCCGGTTGGCGGTCCTGGTCTTGATGTCGTCAATACCGATTGACCCCACCACCCACACTTTCACATCCGCCATTTTTTTAGCGCTCATATCACTTCCCTTTGTTTAAAGCAATTGTTTGAGCCAGACCTTCCAAGGCCATCAGATAGCCGTAACCACCGAACCCCATGATTTGACCAAGACAAACCCCGGCTGTGAGACTCTGATGTCGGAAAGACTCGCGCTTATGCGTGTTAGATAGATGAACCTCTACCACAGGAAGGCCACAAGCCGCAATCGCGTCGCGCAATGCCACACTGGTATGTGTATAGGCGGCAGGATTGAATATGACACCGTCGTATACACCCCCTACCCCACCTAGCTTCGCAACCAGTTCACCCTCCAAATCACTTTGAAAAGTTTCTATCACGATACCTTTGCCAGCGGCGCAGGCGACAAGCGTTTCAACAATGCTTTCGAGTGTTTCTCTGCCGTATATCTCGGGTTCACGTGTCCCCAGCAGTTTCAGATTGGGTCCATTCATCACTAGAATCTTCATCTGTTGCCTCCTTGGATTCATACGCCGCGACCTTACGCATCACTGATACCTCGCCGGCCTTAACCCTTAATAAACGCCCGTCATCGGTTCTGACCGTCAAAACGCCGTTCATGATATCACGTCCGACAACATGAGCCACTATGTTTTCCGGTTCGGGAAGTTTAACCAAGCTTCCTTGCCCTGGCAAACAAGTTCCGGTTTCACGGTATTGTTCATATTCAAACCGCAGACAACATTTGAGCCTGCCGCAACTGCCGTTAAGAGTAATCGGATTCAGTGAAATATCCTGAACTCTGGCCATGTGCACGTTCGCTCCGCTGAAATGCTGTTGCCAAGTGCAACAGCAAACCGCACGGCCGCAAGGACCAAGACACCCAACCAGCGCTGCCTCATCTCTGACCCCGACCTGCCATAAGTCAACGTGAGTTTTGAAATCGCGCTGCAACTGCCCGACGAAACGCCTTAAATCAACCGGCACGGCTGCAGCATAACGAATGAAGAGACGGTCGCGGCCGTACGAGAACCTGGTATGCAGAATGCTCACATGCGTCTTTTCAGTGCTCACCGAAAGCAAAAATGCTTTTCTGGCCTTCTCTGCCAACTCCCCGTTATCTTGTAGCCGCGCATCATTTTCAAGATTCAATTTACGCACGACCCGAAATCTTGGCATCTTTTCCACAGAATCAGCCTCATCGTGCAAACCATAAATCTCCAAGGTGTTTCCATTGTCCAAACCGTAGTCAAGCTCAACAATGCAGTTGTTGCCCGGCAAAAGAGACAATGCTTCCGGAACTCGGCAACTGAAGACCCCCTTTTCCGGCATTCTGATACGCGCTACCGGTTGCATTTAACACCTTCCTGTTTTAATGTTCCGTGATTGCACCGGTCAACAGCATAAGCCAAAAGCGTCTCTTCAGAAATATTCTTTTCAAATTGTCGCGACAATTCCTCCGCCGCCTCCAGATTATAAAGCACCTGGGCCAACGTCAACCTTGCAGCCCGCTCTCGGTAAAGATTGAAGTGTACTGGATAATACAAAAGTGAATCATCGCCACCGCATTTCACCCCGAACAAGTCTCGGAACCAGCGCATTATCACCCTTAAAAAATCACCGCGCATCTCGCGGTAACGTGACGACACTTTGGCGTTGAAAATCTTTTCATCATCCTCGAGCGGGTCTTCACCCTTTTCCTCTTTTACCAGCCGCTCAGCCTCTTCCTTGATCTCAGTCAGAATGGAGAACAACTCAGTTGAGACAGCAAGATTCTCCAACGGTTTACCGGATTGAGCGTTTGCCAACGACTCGATGACTCGATCTTTCCAGTGTTCGGCCAATTCACTATCATCATCAAGATCAATGCGCTGGCACCGTGAAACGATTGTGGACAGCAACTGTTGAGGAGCGTCAGAAAGCAGAAAGAAAAGCGTTCGGTCAGGAGGCTCTTCAAGGGTCTTGAGAAAGGCGTTGGCTGAAGCGGCGTTCATCCGGTCCGCCCCCACCAGAACCCCGGCCTTCCAACCGCCGGAAAAAGAGGTTTTACTGATTTCGTTGATAAGCTTTTCACGCATCTGCTTCACGCTGATCACCCTTGTCTTCAACTCCGGAAAAATCCAGTGTATGTCGCTCTCGGTTTTTTCGACCACACGCCTGCATCCATCACAGTTGCCGCATGGCTTTTGTTCCGCATGGCAAAAAAGCAGTTGAAGAACGCGCATCACAAGCTCCATAGCTGCGCCTCTGACCGGCCCGGTGATCAAGTATCCGTGCGCAGGATGGCCTGAATCAAGAGCGTGCCGTATCATCTCAAATGTTTCGTCAACAAGCATCACTGGCCTTTTGAAGATGTCCGCACACCGCTTCTCGTATATCAGCGGCTACCTCGGCAGTCGCGCGGTTTGTAGCTACCACGATGATTCTCTGCGGGTCTCGCTGAGATATATCCAAAAACCCTTCACGCAGCCTAATATGGAAAGCCTCGTCTTCACGCTCGATCCGGTCAGGCGCGGAACCGTTTTGCGAATGCCTGTGATTCAACCGCTCGCGGCCTGTTGCAGGAGCTACATCCAGCAGTATTGTCAAGTCTGGTTGCAGGCCGCCAGTGGCGAAAAAGTTGGCGCTTTTCAGTTCGTCCAGGTCCAATCCCCTGCCGTAACCCTGATACGCGAAAGTCGAGTCTTCGAAACGGTCGCAGAGAACCCATAACCCCTGCGACAAGGCCGGACGAATAAAACATTCGATATGCTGGGCACGGCTGGCGAGAAACAGCAAAACCTCGGCTCGCGGCACTGGAGCCTCACCGCAATCGTTGTGCTGCAGCAAGCCACGTATCGATTCGCCGAGAGGTGTTCCCCCCGGCTCCCTGGTTGTTTTTACTTCGACACCACGTCCCCGCAGGTAATCCGCCAGCAGCCTGATGTGCGTAGACTTGCCGCTGCCCTCCGGCCCCTCGAAAGTTATGAACATTCCACGCTTCATCAAGAAAACCTTCTCACTTTCTGCCCCTCCTTGGAATCGCGCACTTCCCAGCCCATCTCCGCTATTTGATCCCGAATGCGGTCGGAACCCGCCCAATCCTTGGCCGCCCGCGCCGCCGCACGTTCCGTCAGTAGAGTCTCCACCTCGGCAGGTATGGCATCGGACTTGTCCGGGCGGCCAAAACGTACCACGCCCAGAACCATATCCATCCGCTCGAAAATCGCGATGATCGCGGCAGCGGATTCAGGGCTAAGTCTCTTCTGTTGCAGCAAGCTGTTGCTTTCGCGCACCAGCGCGAACAGTGCCGCGAAAGCTTCAGGCATGCCGAGGTCATCATTAACCGCCAACGTAAAATCGGCCAAGGTCTTTGCGGCAGCAGCCGGCGCGGTTCCTGCGGCAACACCTTTGGCGAACTCGCTCAATGCATCCACGCATCCGTCGATCCGGGCCAGCGAAGCCCGTGCGGCATCAAGTGCCGCAAAGGTGAAGTTGAGCGGTTGTCGGTATTGGCCATTAATCAAGACATAGCGAATCTCGCGGCCGCTCCAGTTTTGTCGCAGCAGATCGCGCAAAGTAAAAAAGTTGTCGAGCGATTTTGACATTTTTTCGCCATTGACCCGCAAATGGGCGCAATGCATCCAGTATCGGACAAAGGGCTTGCCTGTTGCTCCTTCGGCTTGCGCGATCTCATTTTCATGGTGCGGAAATAGATTGTCGATGCCGCCGGTGTGCAGGTCAAAGGTGTTACCCAGATACTTGATCGACATGGCTGAACACTCCAAATGCCACCCCGGTCGCCCCCTGCCCCACGGCGAATCCCACACCACATCGCCGTCACTCGCGTCCCATCCCTTCCACAAGGCGAAATCACCGTAATTTTCCTTCTTGTACTCATCTTGGGACACGCGGGTGCCAGCTTTTAGATTTGCGCGGTCCAGCCGGGACAATTTGCCGTAGCCGTCAAAAGCGGCCACATTGAAATATACGGATCCGTCGGCTGATTTGTAGGCGAGGCCACGATTGAACAGCGTCTCGACCAAAGCTATCATCTCTTTAACGTGGCCGGTTGCAGCCGGATAGAACTCGGCAGACTGGATATTAAGTTTCGCCAGATCCTCAAAAAAGGCATCTTTGAAAGGCCGGGTGAATTCGGTCAGCGAGACCCCGGAGGACAGGGCACCGCGGATGGTCTTGTCATCCACGTCCGTGAGGTTCATAACCTGCGTGACCCTGTAACCGTTGAACAAAAGTGTGCGTCTCAATACGTCCTCGAAGGTGTAAGCACGGAAATTGCCGATATGCGCGAAGTTGTAAACCGTCGGCCCGCATGTGTACATACGGACATGGTTGTCCTCCAATGGTTCAATCGTTTCCTTACTTCGTGTCAGACTGTTGTAAATCAACATTTTTCAGTTTTCTCCGAAATCAGTGCCTTTTGAATAAACCGTGGCTATTGCCAACGCCATAATGCCCTCTTTTCGTCCTGCCGCATCCATACCTTCGTTGGTTTTTGCTTTGACCGAAATACACGTCTTGTCTATGCCCATAACCTCAGCCAAACGCTCGCGCATCGCCGAAATATGTGCCATCAGCTTGGGTGCCTCGGCAATGACCGTCACGTCCGTATTCAGTATCTCCCACCCCTTGCAACGCAGGCGCTCCGCTACTTTGCTTAAAATCACCGTACTGTCAGCATTCTTCCAATGCGGGTCGTTGTCAGAAAAATGTTGGCCGATATCGCCGTCGGCTACCGCGCCCAGCAAGGCGTCGCACAATGCGTGTATCAGCACATCCGCGTCAGAATGGCCAGCCAACCCCCTGGAGTATGGTATTTCCACCCCACCCAAAACCAACCTTCGCCCATCTGTCAAGCGATGGGAATCATATCCTATTCCAGAACGTGTCATTTGTACCAATATACATTTTGGGGGGGGTTACGACAATCATACCGTGCCCGTTTCAGCATTCAAGCAACGCAATCATAATATCCATCACGTTGGTATGTGTTGAGCCTGTGACAAGCTGTCCGCCAACTTGATTGAAAAAGTGATATGAATCAGATGTCTGCAAGTATTTCAGCGGATCGATATTTTTTGAGCTTGCCGTTGACATTGTTTGTCCATCAACGATAGCTCCTGCCGCATCGGTTGGGCCATCGGTGCCGTCGGTTCCTGCGCAAAGTAGTGTTAGGCCTTTCCTTTCCTCAAGTTTTATAGCGCAATACAGCGCAAGATGCTGGTTACGACCACCAAGTCCATTTCCTGTTACCTTCACTGTCGGCTCTCCTCCAAAAAGCAGACAAAGCGGTTGATTGGGTTGATGTTGTCTATATTTTTCAATCGATTCCAGAATAAAGTCACCCACTTTGGTGTAATCATCTTCCAAAGCGGCAGTGATGATATAAGGTATAAACCCAAGTGCTTTTGCCTTATCGGCTGCTGCTGTCAAGGCAATGCTGTTACTTCCAATAACGACATTATTCACTTTTTTAAATATCATGTCGTCCTGTTTCGGTGTCTCTGCGACCAATCCGTTGTCACCGTTTTTAAGATAGCGCATCATCGTTTCCGGCAATCGCGCCTCTAAATGATATTTTTCTATAACAGCGAGAGCATCTTTAAATGTTGATTTATCGTCGCTTGTTGGCCCTGAAGCAATTACATCTAAAGGGTCGCCAATCACATCCGATAAAATCAGACTGATGGTGGTTGCCGGATGTATCGCTTTAGCAAGTTGCCCACCTTTGATCTTAGAAAGATGTTTACGTACGGTGTTGATTTCTTTGATGTTGGCTCCGCTCTTTACCAACAGCTCATTGGTCATGATCAAATCTTCTAAAGTCGATCCTTCAGGAAAGTCAGCCAATAATGCTGAAGCGCCGCCAGATAAAAGACAAAAAACCAAATCACAAGCATCGGCTTTGTGGGCAATTTTTAATATTTTTTGACTTGCAGTTATGCCGTTTAGGTCTGGTAATGGATGGCCAGCTTCAGTAACTTTCAGTTGTTTCAGGTCACAAGCATGTCCGTGTTTTACTGCAATATGACCATCCGTAATATGTTCACCGAGAATATGTTCCATTTCCTTTGCCATCAATGCGCTGGCTTTCCCTGCCCCCAACACATAAATATTCTTGAAACTGGCAAGTGGATATGAAGTTCCTGCAACAGACAAAACGCCTTCAACGAATGTCACCTGTGAACGCATCAGTTGATCAGGCAGGACACTTTCAACGCCTGCAAGAAATATCTGTTTTACACTGTTTTTCATATCCATTAATTTAAAGCAAAAAACGTGAAGCAATGAACACACATAGAAATACTGTTAATCCCATCACGATTGTCGCGGAGGAATAAACTTTCAGTGTAGTGTTCATATTAACACCCGAAAATCGGGATACCACCCAGAAATAAGAATCATTGGCATGAGAAACCATCATCGACCCTGCTCCCATCGAAAGCATTGCAAACAGTTTGCCGGTTTCACTTTCCAATCCTAAAGCAGGAAGCATTGGCGCGACAAAAGATGCGGCGGTGATGATGGCTACTGTTGAAGAGCCTTGAGCTGTCTTCAATAGAAAAGCTATCAGAAATGGAACAGCGACACCTAAGCCAGTTGCCAAAAGAAATTCACCTGCCGCCACGCCGATACCAGTCTCTTTGATGACTAGCCCGAACATTCCTCCTGCGGCTGTTACAATTAAAATAGGTCCCGCTTTTTCAATCGCACTTTCAAAAACAGCATTTAAGGATGTGATCCGTTTGTTTTTTAGTAGCAACAAGGAAAACAGCACTCCGACAAGCAATGCAATGATCGGTTGTCCGAGAAAAAGCAAACTTTTAACTAACAGGTTATTGCCCGTAAAATCAAAAACATTAAGCACCGAAGCCAATGCAATTAAAATCAAAGGAGCAGCTATGGGTAAAAGCGACAAGAAAACCGAAGGAAGTTCTTTTTCTTCTACGATTGGAGGATTATCCGGCGTTGCTGTTGCCACTTCATCGGCATGACTGTGTGTTCTCCATTTTATCCAGTAGAAAGCTGTAATACTTGCTGGTATAGCAAAAACAGTCCCGAATAAAATCAGATGGCCTATATTTACCTTCAAAATTCCAGCAGCAGCCAAAGCTCCGGGATGTGTTGGAATCAGACAATGTACTGAGTAGAGAGATGTTGCTAACACAAAAGCCACAAACGGCAAGGCAATCTTGGCTTTTGCACTGAATGATTTAGCCAAGCCACTCAGGATAATAAAACCTGAGTCGCAGAAAATGGGCATGCCTGCAACAAAACCTGTAACGCCCATTGCTTTTGCAGCTTTTGCTTGTCCAGTTTTCGCGAGTATATAATTGGCAATACTTACGGCGCCTCTGGTTTTATCGAGCACAACGGCAATGATAGCTCCGAAAATAATCAGAAACCCAATAGAAGCGATCGTATTACCAAAGCCCTGTTTCAGAATATCCACTACATTGTGCTCGGGAAGTGCTGTGATTGCTAGTAATAATGAAATCACAAACAACGACACGAACGCATTCAGTTTTACCACTGATGTGAGGATGATAATTAGCAGGATGCTTATCAGTACTAAAATGGAAATCGTGATTATGCTCATAAGTATTAGCGAAGCTGCGTCTCAAACCGACAAGTGACGCGCAGCAATGCCGGTTGCTGGTTTATGGTTGCTGGTTTCTGGATACTTGCCGCTAGAATCATACATCTGTTCGGTGCTCCTTTTCAACCGCCTGAATTAATCGGTTATGATTGGTGATTTGTATGTGTCGATTTATTTGTTCGAGTGCTCCTTTCCTTTCTCGGAGTGTGACCACCAGAAACCACAGGGAATATCTGGAGACACCAGGTCACGGTCGGCAAGATCTTGCTCATCGATAGGGAAATTGCAACAATTCGGAGGGCGGCGAGCATAGAGCGCGCACGACGAAACATGATCGTCGTCCCGGAAGAAAGGGCACTTGCAGACCAATTGACAGCAGGCTCCGCAACGCCGACACTCGCCAAGGCGTTGCGCTAGGCGCGCCCGCACGTAACCGGGACAGAAGATGTTCAGAAATAGCCGTCGCGCCGCACCCCAAAGCAGTTTCAGCCGCACTCGAAATGTGATCTTTGAGAAGCTCATAGTATATAATACAACATTAGCATCCCATAGGATGCAGGAGTTTAGGTGTTTAGACTGTCAGGTGTTTA
>CAZKZI010000009.1:39470-41393 GCA_964557205.1 uncultured Lentisphaeraceae bacterium | reverse complement strand
GGCGGCGTTCGCTGTAGAAGGCCAGCTCGATCAGGTTGCGCAGTTCGCGCACATTGCCCGGCCACTCGTGGCGCTTGAGGACATCCATGGTGCGGTCGAAGTCGGCGAGCTGGTCGAGAGCGTTATCGCCTTGCATGTCGGCCAAGAAACGTTTGACCAGCAGCGGCACGTCCTCGCGGCGGCGGCGCAACGGGGGCAACTCAAGATGTACCACGGAGAGGCGGTAATAGAGATCTTCGCGGAAACGGCCCTCGTTGACTTCGTTGGCCAGATTGCGGTTGGTGGCCGAAATTATGCGGACGTTGATTTTGCGTATCTTGTTGCAGCCGACGCGGCGAATCTCGCGTTTTTCCAGCACGCGCAGCAGTTTTGGCTGGAGGTCTGGGGAGAGATCGCCGATCTCGTCCAGGAAGACGGTGCCGCCATCGGACAGTTCGAAGGCGCCCTGACGGTCGGCATTGGCACCGGTGAAGGCGCCTTTGACGTGGCCGAACAGCTCGCTCTCGATCAGCTCTTTGGAGATGGCAGCGCAATCAATGACGATGAAGGGCTTGTCGTGGCGGGTAGAGTGGTTGTGTATCTCCTCGGCCAGGATCTCCTTGCCGGTGCCGGTCTCGCCGGTGATCATGACGATCGCGTCCGAAGGGGAATAGGTCTCGGCCAGATAGAAGATGCGCCGCATAGGCACCGAACGTCCAAGCATCTTGCCGAAGGCCTCGTTGCGCGACAGGGGGATGTCCTTGGAGTCTTGGAGCGGGCAGAAAACGATGCGGGTCTTGCCGAGCTGGATCTCCGAGCCGGGGGCGAGGTGAGCTGAAGAGACCCTCACGCCCTGTACGAAGGTGCCGTTGGTGCTGTCGAGGTCGCGAATCAGGTAACCGGTCTGCTCGACAATAATCTCGCAATGGCGCTTAGAGACAGTCGAGTCACTGATGGTAAGGTCGTTGTGACTGCCGGACCCGATGGTGAAAGTGTCGTGGTTCACGATGAACTCGCGCCCCTGAAGCGGCCCGCTGATTATCAGCAGTTTGGTGCGGCGGACCCGCAGGAAGTTTTCCTGCTTGTCGCCGTCGACGAGCACCAGGGTCTCGGCGGAAACGTTGTTTGTGCGGTCTTCTGTCATGTGTGCATTCAATATAACGCATGCCTACTGTTGTAGGCAATCCTAAAAGGTGCGATTCAGGTGCGATTCACTTTGTTGCATCGCACTTGGGAATTAGGAATTAGGAATTAGGAGTTGGGAGTTGGGGGTGGTGAGGGAATAGTGAAGAGTGAAAGAGTGAAGCGGTGCGCGGGGGAATTTAACGTAGAGTAAAATCGGAGATCGGGGTCCCTACCTTTTCAAGCGGAAGTTGCGTGAAAACATGCTGACTCCTGACTCCTGGATAATGTGTGATTGCAATATTTTGCAATCACACCCGTCAGGATTCATTACTAAAAATCGATCTTGCCTGTTAGGTTTTCCTCATGGTATTATTTAAAAATCCGGTTGTATTGTGATTTTGGGGTTTTGTCGCTGGCAAGGGTGGCGGAGGAAAAAGCGGAAAGAGCTGATAATGAGCTGTTTTTCGAATGATGGAGTGCTTACAAGAAGGCAAAATAAGCGGCTAGCAGCGTGGCGTTGCTGGTTGCTGTCAACCGTTATTCTTTGTTTTTTTGTTTGCGGCTGCAAGCGTCGCGGCCGGTCTGCGGAGCCGGAACTGGAACAGGCTGTCACGAACCGGATGCAAGACGCGGCTTATGTGCAGTCCTTGCATGAGAACCGCGACCGGCAGATGGCAAATGCCTACGCGCGTGAAAAGGTTGCGTCCCGGCAGAAGGCTTGCGTGGAGCGGGTCAAGGCGTCCTTGCCGGAAAACGCGGACGAGGCCAGTTTGAAAGCAGCGCTGCAAAAAGATTCAGAGTGGGTGGAACTCGAGGCAA
>CAZKZI010000009.1:0-39370 GCA_964557205.1 uncultured Lentisphaeraceae bacterium | reverse complement strand
TGCCTTTGGCGGTCTGCTGCATGATGTTGGCCGGCGCAACGGCCAAGGCGCAGACGACCGGCGACATTGTCAGTATTTACTCCGACCAGGCCAACACCACCTACACGGCGTCGGGCACGGATGTCGATATCAAAATCCGGCTGTGGGGGGATTTCCGACGCCACAGCATCGGCGGCATCGAGGCGCTGCTGCCGCAGATGCGGCTGGTGATCAACGGCGACATCGCCTGGGCCACGCTGTTCACGCTGAACCGGATTGACTTCGGCGGTGTCTACAAGACCGAGGCGATTTTCCGTTACACGGTACGCCCGGGCGACATGGCGCAACCCATGAAGATATTCGGCACCGCAGGGTCAGGACTGCCCGGTGACGCCTACCAGTTCTACTGGAACGGTTGGGAGATCCGTAACGAGGCGACTACCAGTAATGCGGTTTGGCGGTTCAACCCGGGGTTGATGGGCTCGGGCGATGTGCTGGACGAGAATTTCACCAAGGCCAAGGTGGTCTTGCGCACATTGAATTTTGATAATGTACACTCGCCCGCCACGGTGGCGGCTACCGAGTCGGTCTCCTGGCGCGTGACCACCGTGAACCCGGTCGAATCCGGCAACGTGGTGGATTTCTACGTTTGGTCGCCCAGCAACAACGTGCGTCTGGGCACAAGTCCGGGCGACCCGCTGCTGGTCAGTATGCCGCAGGGCACGACCGAAGCAGACTTCCCGGTGTTCGGCGAGTCGCCGGGCGTGGCGGAAATATACGTGCAGCGCGCCAAAGACTATCAAAACAACGGCAGCGTGGGAGTGACCAATTTCATTAAGCGCACCATCACCGTGACAGCGGCGCCGGATCCGACCGTCTCGGTCAGAATGAAGGCCAGCGGCACGGACTCGGTCACCTTGAGCGAGACCGGCACCTTCAACGCAGGGTCTTTGTATGTCGACTTGTCACAATCTTATGCGGACCCCATGACGGTGCGTCTGAATATCAGCAACATGCAGGCCGGCGAGACCAACCTGAGCTTCTCCGTAGCGCCTTTATACTTGGAGATTCCGGCCGGGGCCACCTCTTCTTCGGAGATATTTTTCAATGTGCCGGACGGCACGGTGTGGAGCGCGGGCTCGGGCATTGTCGTCACGCCGGTCATAACCAACGCCGCCGCGGCGGCGGTCTATTCACGCACTAGAACCGGAAGGGTGTATGTGCAGAACGCGGCGCCGCAGATCATCGAGCCGCTGAGTACAGACAACATCACTGTCACGCGCGGTGTGCCGCACGCTTTCACTTGGACGGTTGACGACGTTTCGGCCGACCGGGCATCGGGCATGACCATGACATGGAGTTTCGGCGACGGTACCAGCACTAACGTCAGCGGCGCCACGGGCTCGGTCTTGAAGAATTACGTCACGGCCGGATCGCGTGTGGTCAAGGTCAAGGCCACGGACAAGGACGGCGGGGTGTCCGCGGAGATACAGTTCAACGTTAACGTGGTTCCGCCGGAACCCAGCCCGAGCGTGCGCGTTGTGCCGGAAGCATTCGAATATTACGAGACCACCACCAACGGCACGGGCAAACTGAAGATTTATCTGTCCGAGACGTTCACCGAGGATGTCTGGGTTCAGCTCAACACGTTGCCGGCGGGTCAGAGCAACCTGGTGCTTTCCGTCACGGGCGCCGTCCGCATTCCCAAAGGAACGACCGAAAACACGACGCTGATCAAATTCAGTGTGCCTGACGGTATTCCGCTGACTGAAATGTCGGGCATCGAGATCGTGCCTAGCGTCACCAACGCGGCCGCTGCCTCATATTATACCGACATGCAGTCGGCGGTGGTGTATGTCAACAACCAGCCTCCGCGTATCACATCCCCGGTGGCCAACCAGGAGCTGGGGCCGATACCCTCGACGGTGCCGTACGTGTTTAACTATGTCGTCAGGGATGTCAATGCCGATCTTGAGACTATGCGCGTGCATTGGCGCTTCACCGATGGCGGACCGCTGACCACGGTGACCGGCGCGGTAGGCAGCGTCTCGCACACCTACCTTGTGCAGGGCACCCACAGGGTCTGGGTTCAGGCCGAAGACAAGGACGGCGGTCTTTCCGATGAGATCGAGTTCACGATCGTGGTGGGTCAGCCTCCGACCGTCACGATCATCACGCCGGGATACGAGCTGTCGGAGACCGCCAACCCGGGAACTCCCGACCAGATCATCGTGCGTTTGTCGACGGCCTTCACCAATGCGGTGACGGTCAATCTGGCTGTCACACCTGCCAACACCGTTCTCAACGGCACCATGACACTCAGCGCGTACAGCGTGATAATCCCCGCCGGCCAGACTGAGCAGGCGGTGAGCATTGCCAACATCAAAGACGGTACCACGCTGTCGCGCAACGTGGGCTTTACCGTCACGCCCACGGTCGGCGCCACGCCGGACGCAGCGAGTTTTTATACGATCCTGACGCCCGGTTATGTCACGATCCGCAATGAAGCTCCTTATTTCATAAACACCACCGGCAACACCGAGGCGGTCGTGGACGTGTCCAAATCGTTCGTGTGGTCAGTCTCCGACGTCTCGGCCGACCAGTCCACGCTGCAGATCACTTGGAACTGGGGCGACGGATCGGACAACACATATAACGGAGCTGCCGGCAATGAGACGCACACCTACACCTCGGCCGGCGTTTACAATGTATACATCGTGGCGCGCGACAAAGACGGCGGGTATGTTGACCGGATCATTACGGTCACTGTCCGCACAGCCAAGGCCCTGAATGCCACGCCGGTCGGGCCCAATTCCTCCGGCTACTACGGGGCGGGCACCATCGGCCGTCAAAGCTTCGCAGAAGGGGCGAACACGGGCGGCGGCATCGGCTACGGCACAATTATCGGCCGTTTTCCGACTCCCAGCGGCGCCAACAATTACAGCGACGTATACTATTTCCGCTACAACGCCAGCGCGCTCTCGGCGACGATCGAAGCCGCGCCTTACAAGACCGGCGTTTCGGGTTACTACAATGTCACGCGTTATGACGTCAACGGCGTGGCCGATCCCATGGCCATCGGTCCGGTGACGCATGACAGTTTCTTCCTGTGCTGGGACGGCGGCACGGAGGAGGGGCTGCCCGAGTCCGACCTGACCCCGGCCACGGCCAACGCCACAACGGTGGTGTCTTTGCCTGCGGCGGCTGCCGGCGCCGCCGGTGAAACCACCACGGACGCAGAGATACGCCGCGTGCGCGCGATTTTCAGTCTCGAGTGGATCGCGACGGATAACGTCGGCGATATCAACAAAGACGGCATACCTGACGATACGGCCATGTGGATACTCACGCGAATCGCAGGCGGTGATGACGCTGGTGACGGCGAGGGCGGCGGCACCCCGGCCTGGCTGCAGCCGCTGGACACCCTGAATGATGATTTGGATAAAGAGGGAGGCACGGTGGTAGGCGACTACTACCCGGTCAACCCGCGCGGTATCGGGGGCACCTTTAATTTCCGGCCGACCGGCAATCCCTTTATCGCTTTCAACGAGATTCGCGGCAATCGCGAGGGGCTCAACCGCAAAAAAGGCTCGGAAAGCATCAGTGACTTCGTATATCCCGAGGATGAGCCCGGCACAGACCCGACCTTGGCCGACACCGACGGCGACGGTATGCCGGACGGCTGGGAGTACTGGTTCTGGCGCACCGCCTCATTCGGCTTCGATGATGCCGTCAGCGGCGACGAGCTGACCGGCGAAAGGTATAATCCCAACGATGTGGCGCAAGGCATTTTTATCGCCTCGTCCGCAATTATCGACGCATTCCTGCCTTCCGTACATAGTGGCGACACCGAGCGAGATTTCGACAACGACGGCCTCAAAGACCTGGAGGAGCTGCTGCTGGGCACTAATCCGACGCATTGGGACACCGACGGCGACGGCATCTGCGACGGCTGGGAGGTGCTGAGGTTGCTTGACCCGCTCGACCCGCGTGACGGGAACTCGAATACTGATGGCGATTACATGGCATACACGCTGGTCTCGCGTCAACTGGTGACCGTGGTTATCGACGGCGAGACGACCAACATGGTTCTGGGTGTCGGAGCCGAGATACTAGAGACCAGCGGCACCTTCACGGCGCTCTATAACTACGGTTCGGAGGATGCCCCGCTGGCGGTCGGCCTGCCTTACACGCTGCCTGCGAACGGGGAAATTGTTGACATCGTGGAGACCAACGCGCTGCTGCTGCACTTCCAGGTGATGCACGAGTTGGGGTTCGACCCGCGCACGGCCTGGACAGGCTCGGTCAACCCTTATCCAGGTTACGACCGCTTCCCGGAATGGGCGGCTGACACGCCTGACACCAAGCCGTTCACGGCCTTGGACGAGTACCTGTTGCTAAAATTCATGTCAGAAATGCGGCTGAACGACGCGACGGAAGATATCGAGCCTACGGCCCAAGTGTGGGAAAGCTATTCCACGCACCCGCTGACGCCGGACTCGGACATCACCAAGCAGGGTGGTGACGGCATGCCGGACGGCTGGGAGCTGTATGTCGCGATCGCGCCGGGAGTGGACATGGCGAGCGCGGCCAACCGCTTGTTCCGCATTTCGCCGTGGAATTATCTGGACGGTGTTCTGGATCATCCTGTGATCGCCAACCGTGACACACTGGTCAACCGGCGCGAGTTTGCGGGCACTGACTCGTCAGCGGCCTACACCAACGTCGCCTTCTACAACATGACCAACCGGCTCGGTAACTTCATCGGCGAAGTCTCGATCAGTTTCTATTTGCCGGACACCCCGTGGATCAACAAGTTCTGGCCGACAAGCCCCTGGTCGACCGACACGGACGGCGACGGTCTCAAAGACTTGGATGAGCGCACATTCTTGTACGGCAACCCGAGTGACAATCTGACCACTTGCACGCAGGGCGGCGGACTGAACCCGAACTCAGTGGACACCGACTGGGACGGCCTGCCGGACAAGTGGGAGGCCGAGTTCGCCGGCTCGATGCCGGAAGGTTCGGGGCCTTTCAGCGGCGTAGTCATAGAAGATGGCATGGACGGCACGGTCAAGGATCATGACCGGGATTGGGATTCAGACGGCCTCAAGAACTATCAGGAATACTGGGTGCAGTCTGTGCGGGCGTTCCGTTATGACATTCCGGACGAAGGTACAACAGGTGCCATCACCGGCAACACGGGGTTGCCGATGGATGACACTTTTGCGGCCGACACGCTGTGGACCGAAGTTACCAACGGATGGGACGTGGCCAAGTATCCCTGGGGTGACAACCACAGGAATCTCTGGTTTATGCGCCCGATCGGACACAGCAAGCTCTATGCCAGCACCGATCCGAGCGACCATGACACCGACAAGGACGGCATGGATGATTACTATGAGTTGTTCCATGGGGTGAACCCGATTTTGGGACACGGCATTCTCAACAGTGGTCTGGATGACCGGGTGGGACGCGCATATATCAGGAATGGCGCCTGGACAATCAGCTATTCCGCAAACGATTGGTGGTCAAACCCGCTTGTTGCCATCCCCATGGATTTTGTCCAATATCCGTGGCTCGCTGGCATGCCCGGCGCCGATCCGGATACTGACGGCCTGTTGAACCTTGAGGAGAAGCTGCAGGCTGACATGGCCGCTCCCGCCAACTACAACACTGATCCCTCCCCAATCTGGATGACCGACTACTCGTCTCCGGAGAGCCTTACCAGCAAATTCTACTTCTTCGGAGGCATGTACTTCTGGCCGGGCGACAACGGGACGGTCGGCCGTCTGTTGATGGAGCGC
This sequence comes from uncultured Lentisphaeraceae bacterium, assembly GCA_964557205.1. Taxonomy (GTDB): domain Bacteria; phylum Verrucomicrobiota; class Kiritimatiellia; order RFP12; family UBA1067; genus JAQVQN01. The sequence goes on along the minus strand of CAZKZI010000009.1, from coordinate 33,584 downwards.
ATGAGCATGTTCAACTTCGAGATGAACGAAGGTTATGATACCGACAACGACGGTATCAGCGACAAGGTTGAACTGATGCAGTCGTCCAATGTGAGTTCCTCGCCGCAGGATCATGACGACCCTGTGCGGCGGCAGGCGCTCTGGTTCGACGGCGTGCAATCAGCCGCGCAAACAATCGTGAACGATTACCACGGCTCTTGGGCTTTACGCAGTTTCACAGTGGAATTGTGGGCTTATCCTGAAATGGTTGAGACCGCTGAAGGTCAGATACTGATCGAGCGTCCGATAATGTACAGTCCTGGCGACCTCAGCGATCCTGACGGCCGCGTGCGCCGCAATTTCCGCATCGGCATCGAGCCTGACGGCCGCGTTTACGCCATGTTTGAAAACACCGGCGGCAAGGATGAACAGACCGGATATGTGCGGGTACACGGGCGCACGCTTATAGAAAACGAATGGGTACATTTGTCCGCCACAATGGACGGCGAGGCCGGTGTCTTTACCCTGTATGTCACGCAACCCCGGGACAACACCGACGATCCTCTGACGCATGACAAACATACGGCGGAGATCGATCTCGTGCCGGCAAATGGTGTGATCACGGTTGAAGTGCGCGAAGAGGACGGCACCACATCGACCAGCACAACGTACAGAGAGGGACCGATAGTTGTGGGCGCGGCCTGCAATAATCCGGTTGTCCTCACCGAGGCCGCATGGTCGGATTACTCCGCGTTCTTCCACGGTTACATAGACGAGGTGCGCATTTGGGACGGTCCCCGCAGCGAGGTGGATCTTTATACAGACCGTGCCAAGCGTTATAATCGCAATGACCTGCTGGCAAACAGGCTGAATGTTCGTCAGGCTGAGTATAACGGCGGCTCGCGTGTTATCGGCAGTCAGATACCGCTGCCTGCGGAACTGCTTTATCACTTCACCTTCGACAACCTGTTCGGCGCCGACCGCGCCGAGTCGGTGGCCAAGGCACCGCGCGGCTTCAACCATTCCGACATGACCATGAACCGTCCGGACGGATATGAGGTGGGCTGGTTGTCGGGACTCGCGACCCGCAGTGCCGTTTATGATGACTACGGATATATAACCTGGATTGAGAACGGTGTCACGCATCTGCCGTTGTTCGGATCGAAGGGGCTTGCCTCCAGCGGCCAGTATCCGTACATCGACAAGGTGCTGAACTCGGTGTACTGGTCACATACTCTGGCAGGCACAAACTCCAAGCCGAATTACGCTATTTACAACTTCCCGAACCAGAGCAATCCTTACGGCTTCACGTTCCTGCACTCGCCTGATGAAATGACATTCCTCTCCAGCGAGGAAATGGCTGCGCTGCAGTCGGGCGACATGCTGCCTTTGGGCAACGCTTTTGCCTTACGCCCCGTCAAGCTTTGGGATTCCGAGGCTCCCGGCAGCGTCTGGGCGGACACCGGAACTGACATTGATGCCGACGGTCTGCCTGACTGGTGGGAGGATTATGTCGAGACCCTGTATCCGGGCGCCGATCTCGGCTGGTATGACCTGTACCCTGACGGCAGCGGCATGACGGTGGGCGAGCATTATTTACGCGATCTGGCCTTGGGCTGGACTGAGACCAACAATCCGGGTAGCCCGGACTATGATCCCGGTGCGCTGGTGCCGCAGACCGGCGACATAGACCAGGACGGCCTGCCGGACTGGTGGGAGACCCTGTACAATCTTAAGATAGAAAGCGCTCTAAGCGCTGAAGAGGCAATGTACAGCAGATATGGTTCGCTGGGCGATATGGACAGGGACGGCCTGAGTAATTACGCCGAGTATCTGATATCAGAGCACTATCATTTCAGGACACTAAGTCCGGTCAAGTTAAAGAGCGCGACTGATCAGGTTGTCTCGGATTACTTCCTGAAAGAAGGCCTGCTCTATTACGGTCAGATGTTCACAGACCATGACTTCATGGAAGACAGTTGGGAGGATCAGTTCCACCCCTATTACGTCAGCCGGTTTGTCTACGATGCGCATCTGGACAACGATCAGGATGGTTGGTCGAACTGGGCAGAGGCGCGCTATTCCTCCTTGCGGATGCCGGTGCGGCCTGACCGTCTGCGGAGTCCCGAGATAGCGGAAATCACGCACGACGAGTTTCCTGTCCCTGTTGTGGAAACCAGGTTGACCTATAACGGCATACATGACGAAGCGGGCATTGTCGTACATGCGTTCTCGGCACCTGACATGAACGGGTCGCCGGATGCCGTGTTCCAGGTTAATGCCAGCGGAGGCGATATGACAGATAATATCCAGCCGCTCGGCTACTGGCAGTCGCAAATCTTTAGCGGCCTACTCAGCCCTGGCAATGTGAAGCCCGGAACTGTCAATTTCCGCTTCACGGATATGTGGACGCAGGAGACCGTTGACACGGGCTTTGACCTCAACGGCAAGCTCTATCGCGGCAGCGTCGACAGCGCGTATCAGGAGATCGGCGAGATCGACTATCTGACCGGCGCGTTCACCGTGGACATGTCGGCTTACGCACGGCGCTATCTCGTCGATAGCGGCAGTGATTCCACCAGTCTGGACGACCTTACCCGTGACGAGTATATCGACTGCGAGCTGTCCTACGTGCAGATAGCATACGATGTCGCGTTGATAGATGGCTGGCCCAAGACCGTGTATTTAGGGCGTGCCGATACAGGGCATCTGCGTGAGGGGGCGAATTACTTCTTCGCATTTCTTGACCTTGACGCCAGCGGCCAGTGGAGCGCGGGTGAGCCCTGCGGTGTCGCGGAAGGATTTGCCGTTGACGTGGGCTGGGACCGTCAGCGTGTCAATATCGAGCTTACGGATTACCGCTTAGGTTATCTGCGCATGTCTCTGGCGGACGGGTTGCGGTCAGACGATATTTATCTGAGCGGGGTCACCGCTGGCGGCGGCTCGAGTTCGCAACAAGGCGAGCATCCCAGGATCATTGTGAACCGTCTCAAGGTTGACGGCTTGACCAGCTTCAGCAACGTGCTGGACAAAACCATGGTTGATGCGCGTGATTATCTCCATGAGGGTGACTTTATGGCCAATGGAAAACTCGCGCTAGACTGGGGCTTGTTGGGTGTCGCAAACCCGCATCAGAAGACCAGCGCGGTCTATGAAGTTCGCCGCGGCGATCCTCCGGGAGAGCTGATCACTGTGTTCACAAATACATTCGCCTATAGCAGGGCGAAAGCGGTGGCGACCTATCCGGCCAACGCCTATGTCTATTCCGCGCGTCCGGAGTTCCGCTGGACCATGCCCGAGGAGGGCTACCAGGCCTTCGCGATCGAGATCAAGAAGAACTCCACGGGCGGCACCACGGTCTACAGCGAAGCGCCGTTGCAGGCGCCGCCGCGCAACGTTGACGGCGAGTATGTGTGGCGCGCGCCGATCTATGCCAACACGCGTCTGCCCAACGGCGAGATATTCACGACCGACACGGTGTACTATTGGCGCGTGATGGCCTTGAACGCCAAGTTCACCAATACCATCCTCGGACCCAACTGGTCGGAATGGAAGGCCTTCCGTCTGGACGTTAACCGTCCGGTCGACTCTTCCGGCTACGGCGAGATCCGCGCCAGGGTCAAGTATTACGGCCCGGCTAACAGTCTGTTGACCGGCAGGGTCAAGGTGCAGGTGTACGACAATGCCGCCTTCGCGGGTCTGCCTGAGGCTGAATACACCTTAGCCGGCATTGATCTGACGGCGTTGACATCCGGTAACGCGCCGATCGTGAACGCTATTTTGAAAGGTCTGGTGCCCAGCTCGCAACACCGCGAATACTACCTGCGGGCGTATATCGATCATAATCAGAACAACATGCGTGATGTGTGGGAGTCTTGGGGTTACGCCAATTATTACGGTCTGACCGACAAGCCCCATGATCCGCGTCCGGTCTGGGTGTCTTACGCGCCTGTATCGGAAGTGGTTGATATTATAATCGAGGATGCCGACACGGATCAGGACTGGTTCCCGGACGCCTGGGAGTTCGAGGCCAACCCGGGCAGCGCCGATTTCCTGACGAAGAAAGGACCAGCCACGGGCAACGCGCCGGACACCGAGATCAACCCGACCCTGAGCGCTACCGGCCTGAACGTCGCCGCATTCTTCCTGACCATGTCGTCCGGCACGACCGACGGGGATGCCGACGGCTTGGGCGACTTGCTGGAGCTGACGCTAGGGTCGGACGCCACCGCGCTGTCCTCATCGGGCGACGGTTATCTGGACGGTGACAAGGTCTTGCTAGGGTTTGACCCCAGCGCCTTCCTGACGTTGAATATGACCGGGCTGGATCTGAACTCCGCCCCCGCGCCAGTTGTCAATTTCGACTTCGGCGTGGAACAGCCAGATACGGCGAGCAGCGCTTTGCTGACGCATCTGTCGAGCCAGGCTGCGGAAGCAACGAGGGATTACGAGATACTGTACAAGCAGTCGCTGTCCGATGCGGCCTGGACCGTTGTACACCGCGACACGGTGCCGGTGTCAGGCGTGCAGTCGCTGTCGGTTCAGTTGGAGGAGGCAGTGCTGCAAGACCTCAGTCCGGAAAACGGCTTCTTCCGGATAAGGCTTGTGCAGTAAACAGAGATTGAGCATGGCGGCTCGCCTGTAAGAGGCGGGCCGCCATAAAACATAACGGGCAGGTTTTAACGCTACGAAAAATGTTTTTGAAAAGAACTTTATGACAGGAGGCAAAAACAGATTAGCCTGCTGGGTGGGCGTGTTAGTGTTGCTGGCATCATTGTCACTGGCCGCACCGTTCGCCAAGACCATCCGCTTTACCCAGCCTGACGGCCAGGAAATCTCCTTGTGGGGTAAGGGCGATGAGTTCTATGCGGTCTTCGAAACCCTGGACGGATACACAGTGACTTTCGACCCGGGTATGCGCGCTTACGTCTATGCGGAGTTGTCGGATGACGGGGCAAACCTATTACCCACCGGTCTGGTTGTCGGACATGATGACCCGGCTGCGCTCGGACTTGACAAACACCTGAGAATCACACCCGAGGCTGTGCGCAAAGAAGCCACGGAGCGCTATCAAGAGTGGGATGCGCAAACCGGCGTTTCACAGCGCTGGAAGGAACTGAAGGCGGACAAAGCCCTGCGGGAAACCGCCATGGATGACGGCCCGGTGATCATGGCGCCGCAGTAATTCGACACGATCGGGGAAAAGCTTGGACTTTGCCTGCTGATTGATTTTGAAGATGATCCGGCTACAATTCCACAGGCAGACATCGTGGAGTTCTGCAATGGCGACAACTACACCGGATACGGCAACAACGGCTCCATAAAAGAGTATTATGCGGATGTTTCCAACGGGCAACTGGACTTCACGCATGTGGTAACAGTTTATATCCGTATCCCGAATTCCTTGCATCCCAAAAGCTATTATAACGACGTGAACAACGATGCGGGTACAAATGCGCGCCGGATGATCGCCGACGCGGTGGACATCATGAAGGCGCTGCCGAACTATGAGACCGAGATACTGCCGACTTTCGAGAATCTGACCACGCGGATGGTGAACGAAAATATGTTCGGGATAGAGTTCCCGATAGATTTTGAAGCTGTCGCGGCCTGCAGCGTTTTTTATGCGGGCGGCAACGGCGGGGTTTGGGCTCAAGGACTCTGGCCGCATTATTCCATGCTGATGACTCCGATTGAGTTGTCGCCGGGAGGCAAACTCCTCTTGAACTATCAGGTAACGGATATCGGCAGCAGCCTGGAAATCGCAACCTTCGCGCATGAGAACGGTCACATGCTCTGCGGTTTCCCGGACATTTATGACTACGGTTATGACTCGTCCGGCGGTGCCGGACGCTTCTGCCTGATGAACTCGGGCACACTCTATCCCAACAACCCGCCGCAGTTCAGCGCCTATCTGAAATATGTGGCTGGTTGGGCGACCACGGTCGAGGCCACCTTAATGGATTCGGTGCAGGCATCGGTCGCGGCCGAGCCGGTGCATGCGGATTTCAACAAGTTTTACCGGTTCCAGAAACCGGAAACGACCACAGAGTACTATCTTTTCGAGAACCGCCAGAAGACTGGACGCGACGCCAACATTCCCGGCTCCGGTGTGGCGGTCTGGCATATTGACGAGCTTGGCGACCGAGACGATCAGAGCATGGCCTACAATACGGAACATGAGAATTACGAATGTACGCTGGTGCAGGCGGACAACCTCTGGGACTTGCAGAACAATGTCAATGACGGCGATGCCAACGACCTGTATTATCAGGGGAATCCTGCGCCAAATTATGCCGGAGCCCTGACAGACACGACCGCGCCCAGCGCGTGCTGGTGGGATGGCACACGGTCCTACATGAACGCGCGTGATTTCAGCGTGAACGGGTCTGTAATGACTTTCGCGTTTGTGTCGCCGCCGCCGGTAATGTTGCGCAAGGGAGTTCTGCCTGTCGGCTGGATCGGCACCCTTTACAATCTTGGCTTGGGAGCGGCGGGCGGTCTGCCACCATACACATGGGAGATCGTAGATGGTGATTTGCCGACGGGGCTGACAATGGATGCCAACGGCCTTATTTTCGGCATGCCCGAGACAGTGGAGAATGCGGAGTTCAAGCTGGTTGTGACCGGAGCCAACAACGCTGCCGCCACAAATGACTGCTCGATCGCGATCCTGCCGAATCCGGCGCTGCCGCTGGTGGAGAATTTTGAAAATAATGGTAAGATACCTGACGCCTGGTCGCAAACGCCGATTAGCGGCGGTCAGTCATGGACGTTCAGCACCGGCAGCCCGAATGGACGTCCGCCGACCGCGCACGGAGGAGCTTACAACGCCTGTCTGTCTGTGAACATGCCGACGCAGACGGTTGCACTTCTGGTTTCGCCCATGCTGGATTTCGGCGCGGATGCCAAGGCGGCGCGCGTCACTTTTTGGCACTTTATGGAAAGGTGGGCGGGGACAACTGACGAATTGCGGGTATATTACAAAGACGCGTGGGAAAGCGAGTGGGAACTGGTAGCCACGTATACCGGTGCCGTTTACTTCTGGACGCAACAGACGATCGACCTGCCGGCACCCTCCCGTACCGCTTATCTGGCGTTTGAGGGCACAGCCAAATATGGCTACGGTGTTTGCGTCGATGACGTGGTGATATGGGATCCCGCGCCTCCGTTGGGAATCACCAACACTGATACTCTGCCGTCGGCGACTATCGAAATACCGTATGTCTGTCAGCTTGCGGCTGAAGGCGGCGTGCCGACATATAGCTTTGCAATCATAGACGGAAACTTGCCGAACGGTTTCGACATGGATGCCGAAGGGCTGATCACGGGGCTTTCATCTAATGTGCAGGCGACTTCGTTCACGGTGCAGATCACTGACCGCGATAACGAAACCGCGACCAAGGTACTGAATCTTGCCGTGGAACTGCCGCTGGTCGATATATATGTTGAGGATTTCGAACGCGGCAGTCTGATGCCGATCGGCTGGACGCAAGAGTTCGTCACCGGCTCCGTTTCCTGGGGATTTTTGGGCGGCGGGCAATACGGTCATCCTTCAAAGCCTGTGAGCGGCAACTACAACGCCTTCTTGTTTGCCACATGGGAAGCGGGCTCGCCGGACAAGAAGACGCGTTTGGTGTCGCCATGGATCGATCTTGAACAGGTCGCGGGTGAATGCCATCTGACTTTCTGGCACTGCATGGAGGGTCGCGACAGCGGGCAGGACGAGCTGCGGGTCTTCTATAAGCGTTTTGCTGCCGACACATGGCATTTGCTGGCTACCTTCTCCGCCAACGTTACGGAATGGACCCAGCGCACAATGCTTCTGCCGGAACCGACCAGCACTTACCGCATCGCGTTTGAAGGCAACGCGCTCTCGGGTTACGGGGTGTGCGTTGATGACATGCGGATCAAGGCGTCCACCGCCGCACCGGTGATCTTGACCAATCCCGGACTAAAGGACGGCATCAGCGGCATCGCTTATACGGATGTGTTGACTGCGACTGGTGGCGCGAAGTCATATACCTGGTCGGTGGTTTCGAACTCTTTGCCGTCCGGCTTAACGTTGGGCGCGGAGGACGGGGTGATCAGCGGAGTGCCGACGGTGGCAGGTGTGCGCGAGTTCCGCGTGCGGGTGGCAGGCGCGGACGGCAAGGCCTCCACCAACCGTTTCTCAATCAAGATCGTCAACCCGGATCCGATGCCTTTCAGTGAAGGCTTTGAACACGGCGGCGCGATGCCCGAGGACTGGACGATCGAACAAATCGCCGGAACGGCTGCCTGGGCATTCCGTTCCGGTAGCCCGCTGTCCATCAACCCCACGCCAGCCGCTGCGCATGACGGGCAGTATAATGCTTGTTTCCAGGGAAGTTCGTTTGCTTTGAGCAAGTTGGCCACCCCCATGCTGAATCTGGGCACGGACACACCCAACACTAAGCTGACCTTCTGGCACTGCATGGCGCCTCAAAGTGGCAAACAAGATTGGCTCAACATCTACTATCGCACACATGTAACGAACACGTGGACTCTTCTTGAAGCTTTTCACTCGAGCACTCCGGAATGGACAGAGCGTACGGTGGATCTGCCAAACACAACCCCCACATATTTTATCGCTTTCGAGGCTATAACATGTGGCGGCTATGGTGTTTGCATTGATGACGTTGCGATCACCGGCGATTTTGCGCCTTATGCAAACTGGCAGTTGACCTACTTCAGCGAAGCGGAACTGGCAGCAGGTTTGATCACCGGCGACAATGATGATCCTGACAATGACGGTATCGTCAACGCGCTTGAGTTCGCGATGAGGCTTGACCCTAGAACACCGGACACAGAGGGTCTGCCTTTCGGCGGTGTCGCAGCCGGTTATTTGACACTCTCGTTCCGCATGAACAAGGATGCGCTGGATGCCGGGGTCGTCTTTGAGGTCGAGTCGTGTACCAACCTGCGGCTGCAGGACTGGACACCGTTCGACATCTCCGAGCAATTGCCGCGCGCAGACAGCAACACTTGGTATCAGGCCTTGTTCCGGCACGATGTGCCTGTTACTGATGCACCCCGGCGTTTTATGCGCTTCAAGGTCTACATGCCGTAGCCGCAGGAGGGGATGGAGATGTCCGAGTTCAGTTGCGGAGTTGCGCGCGATCTGCCGTCTTCGGAATTTGCGGGGCGTGTCAAACGTCTGCGGTCTTGGCAACGACGGGAGCAGTTGGACGCGCTGATGATCCTTTCCGAAGTCAACCGCTACTATTTCACAGGCATCAAGTCTTCCAACGGTCTGCTGCTTTCCGAGCTGCGCGGCGGTTCAGTCTTCTATACTGATTTTCGTTATCTGCTCGTCGCTAAAAAGCGCCTGAAATTCATGCCGGTCAAAACAATCTGGCGCCCGACGGACGAGGCCGCAGTAATCGCCGCACTAGGTCGCGGCTGGCGCCGCGTGGGTTATGAGGGACAAATGCCAGCGACGCGGTTTCTGGCATTGAAAGAAGCTTTGCCGCATGTGGAATGGATTGACCTTGAGCAAGGTGTTGCGGCCTTGCGCGCGATCAAATCATGTGCCGAGCAGCGGCTGATGCGCGCAACGGTTAAGGTCAACGACGAGGCGCTGGCACGGGTGTTGCGTCAGGCAAGGCCGGGTATAAGCGAGTGGGACATCCGAATGCTGGTACGGCATGAGGCTGAAACGCTCGGGCAGGGAGAGGCATTTGACACCGTGGTCTGCTGTGGACGTAGCGCCGCAGAGTGCCATCATCAACCCGGCATGGCGCGTCTGCGCACCGGACAGGCATTGTTGATTGATATGGGTGTGCGGCGCGACCATTACTGTTCGGATCTCACGCGCACGGTTTGTCTAGGGGCGGATCCGTCGCCAGCGCTGGCTGAGATACATCGGATCGTTTTGGCGGCGAACCGCAAAGCGGTGCGGGCGATTCGTCCCGGCCGCCGGTGTTGTGATATTGACGCGGTCGCCCGCCGGGTCATCGAGCAGGCCGGGTACGGCGAATTCTTTGGGCACAGTCTGGGACACGGTTTAGGGCTGGAGGTGCATGAGTCGCCGAGTTTCTCATCGGTCTGCCAAACCCTGCTCGCGCCGGGCATGGTCATGACCGTGGAGCCCGGCATCTACCTGCCGGGACGTTTTGGGGTGCGCGTGGAAGACGTGGTGCTGGTCACGGACAGCGGCTGCGAAGTGCTGAGCGCCGCGCCGTGCGAGTTGCGCATTTAGCGAAGATGGTTGATGGATGCCTGCCGCTAGAATCATACATCTGTTCGATCCCGATTCCGATAGCGACCCCGACCCCGATTTTCCTCTTGCAAATACCCCGGAGGGGTTTTGCAAGAGGCTCTAGATGTAGTAGTCTTCGAGAAAAGACCGGTCGGTGCGAATCACCGGGCTGGGGGTCTGATTATAGACCTTAGCCCCCGGCGGCACCGAATGGGTCAACCACACATTGCCGCCTATCACCGCGCCCTGGCCGATCACCGTGTCGCCGCCTAGAATTGTGGCGCCGGCATAGATCACGACATTGTCGGCGACATCAGGGTGGCGTTTGATGCCCTTGACCAACATGCCGTTCTCGTCCTTGGCAAAACTGAGGGCGCCCAGCGTCACGCCTTGATACAACTTCACGCGCCTGCCGATCCGGCAGGTCTCGCCGATCACTACGCCGGTGCCGTGGTCTATGAAGAACCCGGGGCCGATGGTAGCGCCAGGATGGATATCGATACCGGTTTTGGAGTGCGCGTGTTCGCTCATGACCCGAGGAATCAACGGCACGCCCTGCGCGTAAAGGGCATGCGCGATACGATGGATCGTGATCGCATAGAGTCCCGGATAGCTCATGACGATCTCCATCGTGGACATGGCGGCAGGGTCACCCTCGTAAGCGGCCCGGATGTCCTGCTGTAGCGTGTCGCGTATTTCAGGAAGCCCGTTGAGCAAGGCGCTGACAGCCTGGTGGGCTTTCTCGACGCAATCGTTGCAATTCTCGCACTTGACGCGGCGGCAGGCATACTCCAAGGCCCTGTGGGCCTGATCGTACAGGGTCAGTGCTATATCACGCAAAGATTCGCGCAAATGCGTTTGACAGAATTCCTGCGATAGCGGCGCATGGCCGTGGCAGCCGGGGTATAAAACTCCCAGCAGGCTGTCAAGCACGGCGATCACCGCGCCTGTGCCCGGCAGGTTTACATTCCGCCGCGTATTGGACACCGGACAGTTTGGGCACGGAGTGAGCTTTTCGGTCAGATTGCCGAGGTTTGTTTCCAGCCAGTTTTCCATGATCAGCCTCTGTCCTTTTACCATCTTCATTGCGTCCACCTGATGGTCGCAATAACACATCAATTGTTCTTAGCGTCAGGCGCTTGCCTGATCCTGACTATCACATTTGACGCCCCCAAGTTTTGATAGCCAAAGGCTAGCAGCGCCCGCTCGGTAAGTCCGCGGCCTTGGCAGATCAGGTCTGTCACTTCAATATGGTCTTCGCGGCACAGGGCCAGAAAATCATTGAGCGTGAACAGATGGATGTTGGGGGTGTTGTACCATTCGAACGGAATCTGTTTGCCCTTGGGCATTCTGCCGCTAAACAGCAAACGGGTACGCACCTCCAAGCTGGCAAAGTTTGGAAAGGTAATTATCGCCTCGCGCGCCACGCGCAGAATCTGTCGCAGCAACTCGCGTGGACGTTTGATGGTTTGCAAAGTCTCGCTGAGGATTGCCACGTCAAAGCTGTTGTCGGGTATTATGGCCAAGCCGTCATCGATATCCTCGAGCAGTATGTCGCAGCCCGCGCTGATGGCGTTGATCACCTGTTCGACATCGATCTCCACGCCGTTGCCCACGCATTGCCGCTTCTGCTGCAAGATGCTAAGCAAGGAGCCGTTGCCGCAACCGAGATCAAGAACGCGGCTGTTGGGCGGCACGAGGTCGACGATTGTCTGATAGTGCCGGATCTGCCATTGACGCGGGGCGGTTTTGTTCTCGGCCCGCCCCCGGGATGGAGGCGGACACGGCATGAAAGCTTGCACGATGCGTTTCAGGTCTTCGGTATGTGTCAGAAAAGCGTCGTGACCTGCAGCGGCCTCGAGATGGCAGTAGGACACCTGCTTTTTTTTGCGCAGCAGGACTGTCACCAGCTCTTCAGACTGTTCCGGCATGAACAGCCAGTCGCCGCTCAGTGACACGATCAGCACTCGGGATGAAATGTCCGCGAAGGCCTCATCAAGTGATCTGTATTTATCCTCGATATCGTACTCGTCCATGGCCAGGGTGATGTGCATGTACGAGTTGGCGTCAAAACGCTGTATAAACTTCTCGCCCTGGTATTGCAGGTAGCTCTCGACCTGGAAGAACGTACTGAAATCGCGTTCGAGCGTGTTGCGGAACTCTTGATCGGCGCTCAACCATTCCGGGCGTTTATCGCGGCCGAATTTCGTGTTCATCAGCGGCTGTGACAGATACGTGATGTGGGCGAGTTTGCGCGCGCTGCACAAGCCTTTGTGCGGCGAACGTTCGTTTTCGTAATAGTCGCCGCCTTTCCAATCGGGGTCTGCGATGATAGCGTGGCGCCCCACGATGTCGAAGGCCAGCGCCTGTGAGTTGAGGCTGGCGGCGGACGCCACCACGATTGCTTTGTCCAGTTCGCCAGAGTGCCGGATCAACCATTCCAGCACCTGCATGCCGCCGAAACTGCCGCCGATGACGCCGGCCAGACGTGATATGCCGAGCTGTCGCAGCAGCAGACGGTGGACCTCGACGATGTCCCCTACAGTAATTTTAGGGAAAGCCGATCCGTAAGGTCTGTCTGTGTCGGGGTTGATGGAAGCCGGCCCGGTAGTGCCTTTGCAGCCGCCGAGGATGTTGGCGCATATGATCTGGTAATGGTCGGTATCTATGCCCTTGTCTGGCCCGATCATCTCTTCCCACCAGCCGCTGGATTGGCGATCGCCGGGCCTGATGCCGGCGACGTGCGCGTCGCCGGTCAAGGCGTGGCACACAAATATCACATTGTCACGGTTCGGCGATGGAGCGCCGCAACACTCGTAGGAGACCTCTATTTCAGGCAAGGCTCCGCCCTTCTCAAGCCGGAAACCTCCGGTCGGAAGCTCCAGCTTTAGTTTTTGCGGGATCACAGTCCCGACTGTTGCGGCTTCAGATTCTTTTTCGGCCATAAGCACCACAAAGTGTAGAAGAAAAACAGAGTCATGATAACACGGGTGCCAGATGCGCATCCAGTTCAAACGTTTGTTTTCATTCTGGCTTGCGCAGGCTCGGACAGAAATGGTAAGATCACGCGACTTTTTGAGATTCATGGGGCGGTAGCTCAGTTGGTAGAGCATCACGTTCGCAACGTGGGGGTCAGGAGTTCGAATCTCCTTCGCTCCACCATGTGCAAAAGGCCGCCGAATGGTGGTCTTTTTTCTTTGGAGTCCGCCTGACCGGCTGACTATATTTAGTCTTTACTGCTTACTTTCGCATGTGTCAAATTACAGACAAGTCAGTCTGTGGAGCGATGCAGATGCAACTCTCTGTTAAAAATGCAGCCACCCTTCTGAACGTTTCCGACGAAAGGGTCTACCGGTGGATGAAACAATCCGAAATTCCCTTCCACACCATCAACGAACAGATACGCTTCAACCGTTCCGAACTTCTGGAATGGGCGACCGCCCACAATAGACAGGTTTCCCCCGAGCTCTTCAACCCGCGGGGCTCTCACGCCTCCGCTCTACCCACCCTCGCTGATGCCCTCAAAACCGGCGGCGTGACCTATCAGACAGACGGCACCGATCAACCCTCCGTGTTGCGCACGATTGTCGGCCAGCTGAAATTACCGGATCAGCTGGACCGGGACTTTCTCTATCAGGTTTTGCTGGCTCGCGAAAGTCTGGGCTCCACAGGTATCGGCGATGGTATCGCTATCCCACATGTGCGCAATCCCGTGGTTCTGCATGTTTCTGAACCCACAGTGACGCTCAATTTTCTCAAGCATCCGATCGAGTTCCATGCGATTGACGGCCTTCCGGTCGACACGCTCTTTACGCTGATCACTCCCTCTGTCCGAACTCACCTGCACCTGCTCTCGCGACTCGGATACGTTCTGCGTAATCCGGCTTTTAAAGCCGCACTCCGACGAAAAGCCGCGCCAGAGGAACTCATGCAGACGCTATCAGCGGCCGAAGCCGCTATCAAAGGCTGATCCCGCCCATTCACGGGGGCCTCCTTAGCGCCGCCCCTGACCCACCTTTCAAAGGCTTTTTTATGCTCATTTTTCTGATTCTCTTTGCGGTCGTTCTGTCGTGCCTCAGCGGTCTGCCCGGACTTTTACACCCTCGCTCGATCAATGCCGGCGAACGGGTTGCCACCGCCTGTATGGGTACAGCCGCAGCAACCGGACTAACCGCCGCCGTGCTGGCGCTGAGCCACGGTTCCCTGCCGCCCCTTTCTTTTCCATGGCCCGCCGCAGGCGGCGGCAGCATCGGAGTTGACCCCCTGAGCGCATTCTTCCTGATTCCGGTCTTTCTCATAGGCGGTCTCGGACCCGTTTACGGACTTGGCTACCAGCCTCAGTCAAAACACCCGCGCACCGGCACAAAACTGCGTTTCTTCTGGGGGCTCACAGTTGCGGGCATGGTCCTTCTGATTATCAGCCGCCACGCCATGACCTTTCTGTTCGGCTGGGAACTCATGGCACTCGGATCCTATTTTCTGATTGCCGTTGAAGATCAGCGTGACGCCTGCTGCCGGGCAGGCTGGATATACCTGATCGCTACTCATGTGGGATCTCTGACCCTGTTCGCGCTCTTTGCCCTGTGGCATCTTCAGACGGGCTCCTACGCCCTGCAGCCCATCGGCCCGGAAACAGTGAGCCTGGGCATGCGAAACCTCTTCTTCATACTGGCGCTCATCGGCTTCGGGCTCAAAGCAGGGATCATGCCTCTGCACTTCTGGTTGCCCGCCGCCCATGCAAACTCGCCATCGCATGTTTCAGCTCTCATGTCAGGCGTCGTGCTTAAAATGGGTATTTACGGTCTGGTCCGCTGGTTCTCGCTGCTGCCGACGCCGCCGGCAGCCTGGGGCGCAATCCTGCTGACACTTGGCGCGGTCAGCGGTTTGCTCGGCGTGCTCTTCGCCATCGGCCAGCACGATCTCAAACGTCTGCTGGCCTACCACAGCGTTGAAAATATCGGCATCATCCTGCTGGGTCTGGGCATTGCCATGCTGGGACGTTCGTCCGGACAGAATACGTGGGTGGTATTGGGCATATCCGGTTGCCTGCTGCATGTCTGGAACCACAGTCTCTTCAAGTCGCTGCTCTTCCTCTGCGCAGGCTCGGTTGTCAACACCACACACACGCGGCAGCTTGACCGCATGGGCGGTCTGGCAAAAACAATGCCATGGACCGCAGCCTGTTTTCTGGTGGGTGCGGCCGCCATCTGCGGGTTACCGCCACTCAACGGATTTGTCAGCGAATGGTTTGTCTATCTCGGTTTACTGAAAGCCGCATGTTCCGGCGGTATCACCGCTCTGATCGGCGTGCCGGTGCTGGCCATGATCGGCGCACTGGCGGTGGCCTGTTTTGTTAAAGTCTACGGCACTGTCTTTCTAGGCCAACCGCGAACTGGAACCGGGCGTCACACGCACGAAGCCCCGTGGTCCATGCGCGTCCCCATGGTCATCCTCGCTGCCTGCTGCGTGCTGATCGGCATCGCCCCCGTGTGGATCAGCCCAGCACTTGATGCCGCCGCCGCCTGCTGGCAGACCGGACTAGCCAACACCCTGCCGCTGATTGGCACCACCACACCCCTGCGCATGATCACCCTGATGGGCCTTTCGCTGACCGCACTCGTCACGCTCCTCGGCATCGGCCTGACCCGCCACACCTGCCCCACTCGTCACGGCCCTACATGGGACTGTGGCTATGCTCGGCCAACCCCCCGCATGCAGTACACCGCAACCTCCTTCGCGCAAATGATCGTCGCGCTCTTCAACGGCATTCTCCGCCCCCATCAGGAAACACCACACATCGCCGGCCTGTTTCCTCAACCAACTCATACACACAGTCATGTGGATGAGGCCGTCCTAGACCGGGCACTGTTGCCACTGGGCTGCGGCATAGCCAGCGTCTGCCTCTGGTTCCGCCGTTTCCAGCAGGGACTGACACAGCACTATCTGCTCTACATGCTGATCACACTGCTTCTTTTTCTGGTCAGTCTGCTACCTCTTAAGAGCGCCATCGGCCAGTGGTTCGCACGCTAAACGAAAGGACCCCTTTGATTTACATTCTCTTCCATCTCGCCGTGCTCCTGTTGCTACCTCCGTTACTGCTGGGCGTCATCAGCAAAACCAAGGCTTGGTTCGGCGGTCGGTCCGGTGCGCCGCTTCTGCAGTCCTATTATGACCTCGCTAAACTGATGCGCAAAGGCCAGGTCTTGAGTACAACAACCACATGGATCTTTCGTTTCGGCCCGCTGATCACGCTGGCCGCCACACTCTGCGCCGGCCTGCTGATCCCGATCAGCAGCTTCAACGCACCCATCTCCTTTACCGGCGACCTGATCCTTTTTGCCTACCTTTTCGGCTTGGCCCGGTTTTTCACCACACTGGCGGCACTGGATACCGGCTCGGCCTTTGAAGGCATGGGCTCTGCACGTGAAGTGACCTTCGCCTGTCTCTCTGAACCGGCGTTGTTCTTCGCCCTGATGGTCCTCGCAAAACTGTCGGGGTCGCTGACACTGACTCCGATGCTCCACCACCCCGCAACCGCTTTGACTGCGGACACAACCGCATCGCTGGCGTTGATCGCGATCGGACTGTTTATTGTGCTCCTGGCGGAAACCTGCCGGCTACCGGTGGATGATCCCACCACCCATCTGGAACTGACCATGATTCACGAAGCCATGGTGCTCGACCACAGCGGCCCGCTGCTCAGTGTCATTCTCTACGCCTCAGCCATGAAACTGCTTGTGCTGAGCACCTTGCTGCTGCATGTGCTTGTGCCGTTCAAAACCTGCAGTCTTTGGCTGAACGCCCTTCTGTATCTGCTGGAAATCATTGGTCTGGCCGGAACAATCGGTGTCGTGGAATCCATCATGGCGCGTCTTCAAATGCGGCATGTGCCGTATCTGCTGCTCGGGGCGATGCTCTTCTGCGGCTTCGGCTTTATTCTACTCATAAGGTAACCGCATGACTCCTCTGCTCAACACGCTGCTCGTCGTTGTCCTGATGCTCAATTTGTTTGCCCTCGGGACCAGCCGGATTGTCTCAATGATCCGAACCATTGCCATACAGGGCGCATTGCTGGGTCTGCTGCCGCTCCTGCTGCATAAACCCTTCACGGTTATTACTCTTCTGACCGTCATTCCAACCATCGCTCTTAAGGGTATTGTCATCCCCGCCATCATGATTCGCGCCATGCGTGATGTTAAAATCAGACGCGAAGTTGAACCTCTCATCGGTCTGAAATCCTCAGTCGTTCTCGGTGCGCTCGCAGCCGTTTTCGCCCTGCTGTTCGCAGACCAGCTGCCTATGGTCAACCTGCACCATGGATCATTAATCGTCCCTGCGGCCATCGCAACCTTTCTGGCAGGCTTCATTCTGCTCACCACCCGGTTTAAAGCCCTGACTCAGATTGTGGGATACCTCGTACTGGAAAACGGGGTCTTTATTTTCGGACTTCTGCTCGTTGAAGCCATGCCTTTCGCCATCGAGATGGGCGTGTTGCTGGATCTGTTTGTCGGCATCTTCGTGATCTGCATCATCGTCAACCAGATCAACCGTGCATTCGCCTCAACGGATACGCGTCGGCTGGTTTTGCTGAAAGAGTAAGGAATTCCATGGCGTACGCACTGATTTTTTTACCCATTCTGATGGCCGCCCTTGCAGCTGTCATTCCATCTAACCGCCTGAGGCCCTGGCTAATTCCGGTGACGGGAACCGCGCATCTTGCGATGACTCTGTTCACGCTGACGCGTCTGGACCTGACGGCGACGTCTGGCTGGCTGGTGCTTGACCCACTCGGCATGCTCATTCTCCTCACGGTCAGCTCGCTCTTTTTTTTCTGTTCGTTCTACACGCTGGGCTATCTCCGCCGCAGCAGGGAACATTCCAACCGCGTCTTCTGCGTCTGCTTCATGATTTTCCTCGGGCTGATGAGTCTGGTCACCTGTTCGCACCACCTCGGGCTGACCTGGGTAGCCGTCGAAGGCACGACCCTCGCAACCGCGCCGCTTATTTACTTCGAACGCACGCCGAAGAGCATCGAAGCCACATGGAAATACATGATGGTCTGCTCCGTGGGCATCGCTCTGGGATTGCTGGGAACCTTTTTCCTCGCCTATTCCTCGCTGCACGCGGGGCTTGCCTCAACACTCACACTCGAAGGGCTTCTGAAACATGCGCCGCAGTTATCCAAGCCGTGGCTCCACGCCTCGTTCCTGATGCTGCTCGTTGGCTACGGCACGAAAATGGGTCTGGCCCCCATGCATACATGGCTGCCGGACGCCCACAGCGAAGCCCCGTCGCCGGTCTCCGCATTGCTTTCGGGATCCCTGTTGCCCTGTGCGTTCCTTGCTATCCTGCGCATTTACCACATCTGCGTGGCCGCCGGAGAAACGGCTTTCGTTTCCCGCCCGCTGCTGTGGATGGGGCTGTTCTCCATGAGCACAGCCTGCGTATTCCTTGTCGGGCAGCGCGATTTCAAACGGATGCTTGCCTACTCCAGTGTGGAGCATATGGGCATTCTGGCGACGGGCCTAAGCATCGGCGTCCCCGCACTGTCAGGAACGTTGCTGCATGTGCTGGTCCACGGTTTGACAAAAGGCATGCTCTTTCTATCCGCCGGAAATATCTACCACGCGTACGGCAGCAAGAACACCGATCAGGTGTGCGGGGCAATGCGCCGGGTGCCGCTCTCCGGCACACTCTTCCTTGTCGGTTTTCTGGCCATTACGGGATCACCACCGTTCGGTCCGTTCATCAGCCAGTTCTCAATCCTTAACGGCGCATTTGAAACGGGGAGCTTCGTTACAGGCACCCTCTACCTCGTCCTGCTGCTGGGAGTCTTTATCGGCATGGGCGCAACCGTGCTCAAGGTGGTGCTGGGCCGCCCATCATTTGAAGCGCACAATATACCCTACCGCGACACCTTCATCACCGGCGCGCCGATTGTGTGCCTCCTGCTTCTCGTCGTTCTTCTGGGTCTCTATATTCCCACACCAATCACGTCGCTCATCCAGAACGCTGTTTGTTTTCTGGAAGGTCAGCCATGAACAATTCCCTTTCCACCCCAGCAATACTCACCAATGGAGAGGCGGTCAACCTATCCGCTATTCCGGTGCTTTCTGCCAAAGCGTTCAAACGGACCCTTCTGGACAGCGTCGCCGCCGGGCGCAGAGTCAGCGCACTGTTCGGTGCGCCCGCACCCCTGCCTGACACCACGCGCCTCTATGTAGTCCTGGCGGATGATGAGCAGAACCAGCTCCACACAGCCGCTATGGATGTCGTCGGCGACAGCTTCACCTCCCTCACACCTCGCTGTCCGCAGATTAATCTCTTCGAGCGCGAAATAGCCGAGCAGTTCGGCCTGCAGGCAGTCGGCCACCCCTGGTTCAAACCACTCCGCTACCACCGTTCCCGAACCGGGCGCGATGCCTGGGGCCGCGCACCCGGTCAGCCCATCCTGCCCGGTGTGGGCGATTTCTATCGCGTGGACGGCGATGAAGTGCATGAAGTCGCTGTCGGCCCCATACACGCAGGCGTCATCGAGCCGGGCCATTTTCGTTTTCAATGTCAGGGCGAACAGGTTCTGCACCTCGAAATCGCGCTCGGTTATCAACACCGGGGCGTTGAGGATGCGCTCATCGGAGGGCCCACCACACGCACCCTCCACTATGCCGAAACCCTCTCCGGCGATGCCACGATCGCCCATACCACCACGTATTGCCAGATGATCGAAGCGCTGGCAGGTGCCCGGGCAGGCGCACGCGCCCAGGCCGTCCGCGGTATCGCACTGGAACTGGAACGGCTGGCCAACCACGTCGGCGACATCGGTGCCCTCGCGGGAGATGTCGGTTTTCTACCCACGGCCAGTTACTGCGGACGCATCCGCGGCGATTTTCTCAATATAACCGCCCTGCTCTGCGGCAACCGTTTCGGCCGCGGTCTGGTCTGCCCCGGCGGCACCGGCTTCGAACTGGACGACGCCCGAGCCAGCGAACTGGAACGGTGCCTCAACACGGCTGCGAAGGATACCGCTGTCGCCGTCAACCTGCTGTGGTCCACCCCGTCGGCGATGGCACGGTTCGACGACACCGGACCGCTCCCCCCCGCCATCGCCACCGAACTGGGCATCGTGGGCCCGGCAGCCCGTGCATCGGGTCTGGAACGCGATGTGCGGCGCGACCAGCCGAATGGCATTTTCTGCTTTTCACATATTCCCGTCTCCACCTGTGAAACCGGCGACGTGTTCGCACGGGCCTACCTGCGCTGGCTGGAGATCCAGCAGTCTATCAGTTTCATCCGCGACCAGCTGCATGCCCTGCCATCCCGTGCAGCGCCGTCCCGGCTTCCACCGATTGCCTCCGACCAGTTCGCCGTGACCCTCAACGAAGGGTGGCGCGGCGAGGTCTGCCATGTGGCCATTACCGACGCACACGGTCGGTTTGCACGCTACAAAGTGGTGGACCCGTCATTCCACAACTGGCCCGGACTCGCCTATACCCTGCGCAATCAGGAGATTTCAGACTTTCCAATCTGCAACAAGAGTTTTAATCTGTCCTACTGCGGACACGATCTGTAACCCGTTAAAGGTAACCCGATGCATCCCCTCTTTGAACTGCCGCTTGCCGCCTGCCGAGGACGCCACCATGATTAAAGTCATACTCGCCCGGCTGCAACAAAAACACCGGACAATCAAGTATCCGGAAGGTGCGCCGCCACCCTTGCCGGACCGTTTTCGCGGCCGCCCGGTCATCCATACCGCCTCCTGTCCCGACGGATGTACCCTCTGCGCCGATGCCTGTCCGACCGGCGCCCTCGATCCGCAGGCCCCTGAAGTGCTGGATTTAGGAAAATGCCTATTCTGCACCGACTGCGCAAACGCCTGTCCCCATGATGCCATCACCTATTTCTCTGACTACCAGCTCGCGGCACGCGACCGCGGCATGCTGATTGTCAGCAGAGATCAGCCGGCTGCGGCAGCATCCCCCGCCGCACTCGACGCGAAACTCAAAAAACTTTTCGGTCGTTCACTCAAACTCCGTCAAGTCTGCGCCGGAGGATGCAACGCCTGCGAAGCCGATACCAATGTTTTGAATACAATCGGATGGGACCTCGGAAGGTTTGGCATCCAGCTGGTTGCCTCACCGCGTCATGCCGACGGCATCCTGGTAACCGGGCCGGTCACGCAGAACATGACCCTCGCGCTAAAAAAGGCCTATGATGCCGTAGCGGCCCCGCGTATCGTTATTGCCGTCGGCACCTGCGCCATCTCCGGCGGTTCCTATATCAACCACAGACAAGTCTCAAACGGAGCCGATACGGTTATCCCCGTGGACCTTTACATTCCGGGCTGCCCACCGCATCCGTTTACGATCCTCGACGGGCTGCTGCGCCTGATCGGCCGCATTGAAGACGGCACCCGTATCACCGAAACACCCGCTAGACACCCCACTCATACCTGAGGAGCCCCCATGCGACTTCATATCCGGAACAGCCAACAGGCCGCCAGACTTGCCATCCCCGCGCTCAGAGCGCTGATCCAACGCCTCGCGACCTGCGCACAGGCCCGTCAGCCCGGCACACCGCCGTGGCAGGAGATCACCCTGCACCTGCTGGATGACGCCGGGATCGCGCCGGTTAATCAGGCTGTGATGGGGCACGCGGGCGATACGGACGTTATCACGCAGCGTTATGATTCGTTGCCCGGAGAGCCTGCGGGAGTAGTCGGCGAAATCTTCGTCAACGTCGAGCGTGCCTGCCGTGCGGCGCCGCGCATCCGAGGCTGGTCCGCCGACCGCGAGCTGGCTTTGTATCTGGCGCACGGCATTGACCATCTGACCGGCGCCGACGACCGCACACCCGCCGGACGCGCCCGAATGCGCCGCCGCGAGCTGGCCTGGCTGCGGAAGCTTTCATTGACAGCCCTGTTACGAACAGATAACATCAAACGCTAATTGTAGCACGCTGGAGATTACAATGAACGGAGCATTGTTGCTGTTGATCGGATGCGGATTCTTTGCCGCGGCATACAAGTTCTACGGCAGATTTGTGGAACGCGTTCTCGGTGTTGATCCGGACAGGCCGACACCAGCGCATTCCATGCGTGACGGCATTGACTATGTGCCGACCCGGCCGGCCGTGCTTTTCGGGCACCATTTCGCCAGCATTGCGGGTGCGGGGCCTATAGTAGGTCCGGTGCTGGCCGCCCAGTTCGGATGGCTGGCGGTGGCGTTGTGGGTTGTTTTCGGCTGTGTCTTGATAGGTACAGTACATGATCTGGCCGCCATGTTCCTTTCGGTGCGCCATCAGGGACGCTCCATCGGCACGGTTATCGAGGCCCTGATGGGTTATTGGGGACGCATGCTCTTTCTCTTCTTCTGCTGGTTTACGCTGATTCTGGTGGTTGCGGAATTTTTGCGGATCGTGGCGCGGACCTTCATAGCCAAACCCGAAGTGGCTACGGCTTCGCTCCTCTTTATTATTTTGGCTGTGATCTTCGGCCAGGTGGTTTACCGTAAAGGCGTGGGCATCGCCAATGCCTCCTTGATTTTTGTGCCGCTGACGTTCGCCTGCGTTTATGCCGGAGCCCTGTTGCCGCTGGATCTCACGCATGTTCTGGGATGTTCGGAAAGCGTGGCCTCGCAAGTATGGATTGTGGTGCTGCTGTTGTACTGCTTCGCGGCCTCCGTGTTGCCGGTCTGGCTTTTGCTGCAGCCACGCGATTATCTCAACTCGTACCTGTTATACGCTATGATGGCTTTGGGGCTGACAGGCATTCTTGTGGCGATGCCTACGCTCAGGCTGGACGCGTTCGTGGGCTGGAAAGCGGTTAATCCTTTGAGCGGCGCGCGTGACCCGTTGTTGCCGCTGCTGTTCGTGACCGTGGCATGCGGCGCATGCTCGGGGTTCCACGCCCTGGTGGCATCCGGCACGACTGCCAAGCAGGTTGACAAAGAGAGTCACATGCGACCGATCGCCTATGGCAGTATGTTGATTGAGGGGGTGTTGGCCCTGATAGCATTGATCGCCGTGGGAGTGATGAGCCAGAGCGAATACTCGTCAGCGATGAAGACGCATGGCGCGGTAGCGCTCTTCGCGGACGGCGTGGCGAGCTTCACCGATAAGCTGGGGTTGCCGCACAATGCCGGCGTGGTCTTCATCTCGCTGGCTCTGGCGGCCTTCCTGATGACCACCCTTGATACCGCCACAAGGTTGGCGCGCTTCACGTGGCAGGAGTTTTTCCTTCCGCGCGAGAGACCCGGCAGCGCGCAACCGGCCAAGGCGGCGACAACGCCGGCGCGGCTCTTTTTCGCCAACCGTTACGTTGCCACCGCAGTGGCGGTATGCGTTTCCGGCTGGCTGCTGCTCGGCGGCGGAGCCAAGAGTCTGTGGCCGATTTTCGCCTCGTCCAATCAGTTGCTAGCGGCTTTGACGCTGCTCGGTTGCCTGCTTTGGATGATGCGTCATAAGCGTCCGGTTGCAGTGGTTCTGCTGCCGATGCTGTTCATGATACTCACCAGCGGTTCGGCAATCGTAACGATTTTCTTCCGGAATGCGCGGGTCTGGAGCGAGCAAGGCTTTCAGGCCGGCGGGGTCATGACGCTTACGGCGGGCGTGCTGTTTTTAATGGCGCTGACTCTGATCGCTTTAGGCGGCGCCAGTCTGAGGAATGCGGCGAATAAAACAAGTTGAGGATTGGATAAAAATGGCTAAAGAACTGGCATGCGTTTTAATTAACCCTTATCCGATCAGGAAATCCAGAACCGGAGGCATTATTGCCCGTTATCTGGTGCGTACGGATCTCAAGCTGGTCGGCGCCCGCATCATCGGTGCCTCACATGCGCTGGCTGAAGAGTTCGCCGATTATCTTGGAAAGTATGATCCGTCCGATCCCGAGAAGTGCGGGCTTTTTTCGAAATATGTGCGGCGCGCCTATACACCGGATGAGACCACATGTCGTCCTCACCGCTCGATGCTGCTGCTTTTCGAAGGCGAGGATGCTGTCCGAAAAATATTCGAGGTCACAGGTTCGATCCGGCAGCGTTGGTGCAGCGGGCAGACCATACGCGACACTTACGGCGACCTGGTGCGCGATTTCAAGACCAATCATGTGGAGTACTTCGAGCCGGCAGTGCTTGTGGGTCCCACGCCTAAAGTGGTCGGCGAGATGTTGCGGCTGTGGCTTAAAAACCTGCCCGCGGATGCCGGTATTGTGCGCGGCGCCTACGACGTCGAGGACGGTGACGACGTCGAGCAGACGCTGGTGATGCTCAAGCCTGACAACTGGCGGCAGCCTTCTCTGCGCGCGGGCAACATCATGGACCTGATCTCCAGCACCGGCTTGCACATTGTCGGCGTCAAAAAATTCGCGATGTCCGTAGATCAGGCAGAGGAGTTTTACGGGCCGGTGCGGGAAAGCCTTAAAAAAGTTTTCAAATGTTTCGGTGCTGACCGTGCGGCCCAGGCTCTGTCGCGTGAGTTTGGTTTTCCCGTCGACGCGGATCCTCTAAAAGGGTTGTGCGACTATCTGGCCCCTTTGTTCGCTGAACGCGAGTTCGAGAACATAGTGGAGTTCATGACCGGTTTCCGCCCCTCCAACTGCCTGCCCGCGGCTCGCAAGCTGCCAGGCCGGGAAGAGTGTCTGGCGATAGTGTACGAAGGGGTTGACGCGGTCAACAAAATCAGGGATATTCTTGGGGCGACGGATCCTCTCAAGGCTCGGCCCGGTTCGATCCGGCGTGAGTTCGGCACAAACATCATGGTCAACGCCGCGCACGCTTCGGATTCGGCCGAGAACGCCCGCCGTGAGATGCGTATTCTAGATGTGGCCAACGATCCGCACTTCGAGGAGCTGATCCGGGAATATTACGAATGAGTTTTATGGGCGCGTGGTGAAATTGGCATACACGCAGGATTTAGGTTCCTGTGCCGCAAGGCGTGAGGGTTCAACTCCCTCCGCGCCCACCATTTGAGCGCAGCAGGCTCTTGCAAGACATCCGTTGTGTGCAAGCGGAGAGTTCAGGGCTCAGGAAGGCCTCATGTTTCTGGCGAAATCTGATAACGTATTCAGCTTAGCGTGCGGCCAGAGAGGTCAGGGCTGATGTGTAGAGGCGGCCGCCGACTTGCTGCCATTGGTCTTGGCGGGCCGTACGGTTGTTGGCCAACATCCGCGCGCGGATCTTATTGGCCTCATGGCCGGATCCGGCAGCGTCCAGAGCCAGAATCTTGGCATAGTCGCGGTAGCAGTCCGCGCTACTGGCGGAGTCTGCCCCGGTTGCTATCGAGCCGGCCATGCGCTGACCCATTGTGACGAGTTGAGGATATGTCGCGCCTCCGGTTATGAGCGCGTATGCCGCGAGGGCGTTGAGGCTTTCCGAGCGGACGGGGGAACCGCGGTGATAGGCGATGGTGCCGTCTTCGCGCACAGTGCCGCGCAGCCAGTGCAGGGCTTTGCGCAGGGGGATGTCGGCATCAGCGAAACCCTGCCGCGCCATACATGTCAGGGCGCGCACATGCCAGACCGTGACGGCGGTGTTGCCGCCGGTGTTTTTCTCATAGTCCCAGCCGCCTTCGGGGGATTGCCGAGCCAGCATGAAAGCTAGCGAACGTTCGATGACAGGCTGCGGACAGGGTGTGCTTTCGTAGAGACTGGCGAGCGCGAAGGTTGTGATGGCCTGATTGTAATAAAGGGCGCGGCCGTCGCCACCGAACGCGCCCTCGGCGGACTGCAGACGGGCGAGGGCATCGCAAGCACGCCGCACGTTCGGCGCGTATTTGCCGTCAGCCGTGCCGGCGAGGGTTAAGGCCGAGAGGGCGGTCAGTGCCGGGCGGTAGGTTTCTGCGCCGCCGTGCCGGGCGGGGGACCAGGTGCCGTCCGCGTCCTGTGCGCCGGCCAGCCATTCCAGAGTTGCATCCGGGGGGGGCGCGGATGGCGCAGAGGGAGTGCGCAGGACATGTGACAAAGTGACGGCGATTGCGGCGGCGGCGGCGGCACCCAGCCACGGCCAGTATAAGCGGTGGCGCCTCTCCGCCCGGCGCGCTGCGGCGGCGGCCGTAATGATGCGATCCGCTAGCTCGCTTGAGGGAGGTTGTTCCTTAATAGAGCGCAGCCGACAGATCACCGCGCGAAAAGCTTCGGCTTCGCAAGGGTTAAGTTCATCTAAGTGTGCGTTCAAATCCATTTCATCCATCCCACATCACGGTTTTTCCAGAAATTCACGCAATTTTCTCAGTGCGGTGAACATGCGCGATTTCACTGTTCCCACCGGTATGCCCAGAATTTTTGAAACCTCGGCATACGGCAAGTCCTGATATACGCCCAGTTCCACCACTTGTCGCATCCCTTCCGGCAGTGAAGCCATGGCCTGCTCCAGATCCATCGAGCCCGCCACGGCCGCATGCACAGACCGTGGCGCGGAGTGTCCGGCCAGCGGTTCCGCAGAGTAACCCTCGATCAGACGTTCGCGTCGTTTACGCCGCCGCAGCTCGTCGATCCAGACTTGCCGCGCCAGCAAAAACAGGAATGTGGTGAACTTGGCTGAAGTCACATAGCGTTTCCGGTAACGGTAGAGACGCAGGAATGTTTGCTGAACCAGATCCTCGCAATCATATTGAACGCCGGCGCGGATGAAAAAGTTCAGAAGTTTTTTTTGGTGACGGCGCACCAGCTCCGCGAAAGCGTTTTCATCATCATCACGCGCTTGTATCATCAAGGCGGTATCGTCAATATCCGGCAGTTTTGATTGGAGCGTCATTCGAAGAGCTTGATACGTTTGATCAAGGGTGCCATTTTCTGCGTGATGATGGATTTTTCACTGGTCGCGTCTTTGTCAGTTTTTTTTGGTTGCATGATCTCGAACATGCAGACCACGCTTATCATGACAAAGGCCTTGATGCCGCCGATCACACCGCCGACCACCGTGTCGAACGGCTGTTGCAGTACCAGCCTGATGCCGTCCGCAAGCAGGTGGCTGACAAACAGCCAGATTGAAAAACAGGCCACGAGCATAATGATGAAAACAATCAGCCGTCCGGCCTGCTGGTTAGAGTTCAAGATGCCGGCAGAAAAAACCGCGCGCGAGACGGGTGTGAAACCCAGAAAACCGACCGCCACAGCCGCCAAGATACCAATCAAGTGTCCGATCTCGCCGGAACAGCCGTTCCTAAAGCCGCGGAACACCATAAAGGCCGCGATGCCGAAAGTCAGCCAATCCACAACGGTTATGCTTTTGATGAAAGTTATCACTCTTCACCTTGCCTTTGCTGGGCAGCTTTTTCATTTAGATGGCAACGCATTGACCCACTTCTCATAGGCCGGGCGGGTCTTGTCGTCAGGCGGGAGCAAGGAAAGGTAGAATTCGCCATAGGCGCGGGCTTCTGCCAGCCGGTTCTGGGCATGGCGGATGCGTACCATCATTTCGGCGCCGAAAGGGGTAAAGGGGCTGCGTGCGATTGCGCGGTCCAGCACGTTCTCGGCCTCTTCGTAGCGTTTAAGATGTATGGCCAGCTCGGCTGCCTGACGGTGGCTCTCTTGGTGCCCTGGGTTTATGTCGGCAGCTCTTTTAAAAGACTCCAGCGCCTCGGCCTGCTGGCCTTGCAGCTTGCAGACAGCAGCCAGGCTCCAAGCCGCATTGAAGGCCAGCGGATCCGCTGTCAGGGCATCCCGGTAAGCTTTTGCCGCGCGGTCATATTGCCGTGAGTTTTGCGCGGTGATGCCTTTGTGCAGCAAACGGGCAGCGGCAGAAGGGTCGCGGCGCATGGTGTCCAGTTTCTCGGACTGCGTGCGCTCGATGTTCAACTGCAGGCGCTTGATGTTGTTTTCAGCTCTTTCATAATAGCGGCTTTTCTTGTCTGTCAGACGCAAGTATAACTCGAAGTAGTCTAGCGCTTCCTCGCGGAGGTTGTAGGCGTCACGGTAAAGGCTGGCCAGATTGTAGAAGGTCGGGGCATAACTACGGCAGGTTTTCTGTGCTCGGAGCAGGTGAAGGCGTGCCAGGCTGTTGTTTTGCTGTTCCGCCTCGGACAGCGCCAGTCCGTTCAGCGCACAGGCGGCAGCCTCGTCGCTGGAAAGTTTGGCGGCCAGCGCATTCTCGAAAAGCGCTTTGGCCTTTGGGATGTCCTTCTGATAGTAGGCTATCTGACCCAAGCCGACCAGCGCCTCGCCATAATCGGGCTTGAGTTCCAAAGCGGCGTAAAAGGCGGTCTCGGCGGGTTCCATCTCGCCTTTCGTCAGATGTGCCGAACCGAGGTGGTAGTAGAGATCGGCGGAGTCGCTGATGCGCCGGGCGGCGCGTGTCAGAAGGGTTATGGCCTCTGAATAGTTCTTTTCGTTAAAGGCCGACATGCCTTGACGCAGGGCAGAGTGACCAGAATCGGAACCGCACCCACAGATAAAAACAAAAGGTAAACAGAAAAAGTACCAGGATAATTTAAGCATCATAAAATCGTACCTCGATTGTCGGTCTGCCGATAGTTGCGCGGGCATGTTGAGGGATCAATCAAACAATAACCATATTACCTAAGAAAAGGGTGTGCCGCAATCACGATTGCAGGCCAAGGTCGAGCTGTCCGGATACCACCACTTTGCGTCCGTTGTTCAGACTGGGGTCCGATGTGTCGTAAACGCAAAATTTAATGCCGAGAAATTTTCGCGAGAGTTCCGCCTGGATATATTGCTCAACAGCTATCACATTTCCCGGATCGTCATCCGAAAAACCCACGCTGATAGGATTCCGGAAAGAGCCGTCGCCGGTTTCCAACAGTATTTTGCTGACATGTTCAACAAAATCGCGTACCGCGAACTGCTTGGCGTTCACCGCGGCAGGATTGCCGCCCGCCGTGTCGTCCATCCATTTTTTGAATGACGGGTTGGTGACCGCGTGATAACGGTTTAACGCGAGGTAGTATTCCAGCTCATTCTCATCGTTCCCGAATTGGGTCAAGCCGTCAAAGCACGCCCGGTAACCGCGCAGGTTGGCCAGCATCTCCTCGCGCTCTTCGGGCGCAAGCGCCAGGTCGATGAAAAGGCGCACGGCTTTTTTCAGTGATTCAGGCTCGTGGCCGCGGGCGGTGACGATCGCGAAAAGACGGCCTTCGACCAAAGTTTGGCGCAAGGTGGTGAAGCTGGGTCCGGGTTTGGTGGCGCCCGAAAGGACTTTTTCCAAGGCTTCGCGCGCGTCACGCAGGAAACGGCTCTCGTTTTCATTGTCGTAATCTTGAAAATCAGAAAAGGCGTTTTCCCAGGCACCTTGCGGTGCGCGGTAGTTTTTTTTGTCGTTTCTCACTACCGCGAAAGCCGCTGTGGAGACGCTGTGCAATGCCCATGTGCCGCCCGGCATGCGTTTTTCCAGATGGATACGCGTAGGCATGTGCAGGATGTTGTCATCCCAGTCGAAAATATAATATTTGAAATCCCGCTCGGCAACGCGATAATTGACGTTTTTAGCATGACTGCGCATAGAAAATTAAGTTAAGATTATAATTAACGATTGTCAACCAGAACTGTCACGATGCAACCATGACCAGAAACGTACTTGTTACCGGCGCCGCTTTGCGGCTGGGGCGTGAGATCGCCGTCTGCCTGGCGCGGGCGGGGTGGGGGGTGGTGATACACGCCAACCGCTCCGCCGACGCAGCAGAGAAACTGTGCCGCACCCTGCGGGCAGAAGACTGCTCAGCATGTACGGTTAAGGGTGACCTGCTGGCGGCGAGCGGAGCGGATAGCGTTTTCGCGCAGGCGCTGGGGTCTGCCGGACAACTTGACGCGCTGGTCAACAACGCCGCGGTCTTTGAGCGGCAGCCGCTAAGGTCGGCCGCGCCGGAGGATTTCGAGCGGCTGTGGCGGATCAATGCGCTGGCGCCGATCCGGCTGTCGCTGTTGTTGGCGGAACATTTATCGGCCCGTCAGTCACGGGGCGCGGTTGTTAATCTGCTCGACCAGCGTGTGGCCCATGCCGGGGCCGGGGCGGTGCCTTATCTGCTCTCAAAGAAGTTTCTGGAGAACTTCACTGTTTCGGCCGCGCTGGAATTGGGCGGAGAGGTGCGTGTTAACGCCGTGGCTCCTGGCGCGGTGTTGCGGCCGTCCGCCGCCACTGAACCCGCAGGGTTTTTCCCGGCCGGTGAGCGTCCGGCACCTATCCGGATCGCCGAGGCAGTCAGGTATCTGCTGGAAGCCGATGGTGTCACCGGCCAGACCCTGTATGTCGACGGCGGCCAGCATCTGGTCGCGCTCAGGCATTAACCGTCTTAAACAGCTTGGGGAAAGTAGCGTCCCATAGGCCGCATAGGCTGTTAGCATTTTAGGCTGTAGGCTATTAGGTTAAATGCAGCTTCGCTAGATCATGGATATTTCGAGCCGGAACTACTGATGTTCATCGGGCGCGGCGGCGACCTCGATCTGATTGGCGATGGCGCGCGTGATCAGGAAGCGCGCTTCGTCGGCGCCGATGACGAGGGATCGCTCGGATTTGCGGTTGCGGAACATCGTCACCTGCGTTCCGGAAAAAAGACCCATCTCGGCGGACTTGCGGTCGCCGTTCCTGACGATGACGCTGCTGTCGCCGTCTTTCATGTCTGCGAGATGTTCTTTAACCCTCGGTGTTTCTGACTTATCGTGACTCATGTATGGGTTGTCCCGCTGCCGATAGGCCGGCATTTTTCAGTAGCCCAATACCCGCCGCTATCAATGTTCCGCAAAAAAGAAGCCATAAGCCGGCGCGCGCTGGCGCTTCCGCAAAAGTTGCCACTTGATAATACATGGTTGCGGCTATCCATGCCAGCAGAGTCTGATAGCTTACCGAGAAAACCATCCAGCGCCAGCCCGCTTCGCGGCCAAGCACGGCTAGCGCGGCCACGCAAGGGGAGTAGATCAGCACAAACAGCATATAAGCGAACGCGGCAGGGCGTCCGCCAAAACTAAGACGCATGGATTCCAACAGACCGCCGCGGGGTGTTTTCTCCTCCGCAGAGTCTCTGTGCCGCCAGCCGTAATCTGCGGCGAGTTTACGGACAGCCGCGTGTAGTTCATGGCTGACAACAACCGGTTGTTCAGGTTGTCCGGCGGTCTGGGAATAAAGTACGTCAAGGGTGCCGACGACAGCCTCTTTGGCCATGAGCCCGCTAAGCAGCCCCACGGCGGCGGGCCAGTTATCCTCGCCGATGCCCATGGGGCGGAAAATGCGGGTTATGAATTTGCCTGCCGCCGCGCGTGTTTCCGCGGCAGAGGCACGTCCGGCGGCGGCTTTCTCAAAAATATGGTTAGCCAGGCTGAGTATAACGGCGATCAGCAGGATCAGTTTGCCGGCCCGTGTCAGAAAGCTCTTCAGGTTGAACCATACATGTTCCAGACATCCGCGCAGTACCGGAATGTGGTAGGGAGGCAGTTCCATAACAAAAGACGACACCTCACCTTTAAAGAGCGTCCGGTGCAGCAGAAACCCTGAAAGTATTGCCAGTATGACTCCGGTCAGGTAGAGCGAAAAGATGATGGCGCCGCCGCGATTCGGAAAGAAGGCCATGGCGAAAATGGCATAAACCGGCAGGCGCGCCCCGCAAGACATGAATGGGGCGATAAGCATGGTCAGCACCCGCTCGCGGCGCTGCTCAAGCGTGCGGGTGGCCATCAAGGCCGGGACTGTGCAGCCGAAGCCCACAAGCAGGGGAATGAAAGCTTTGCCCGGCAGGCCGATGTGCGCCATGAAACGATCCATGATAAATGCCGCGCGCGCCATGTAGCCTGACTCCTCCAGCAGGCTGAGGCATAGGAAGATCATGAAGATCGGCGGTGTGAAGGTCAACACCGTAGACAGACCGGCTCCTATACCGTCGGCAAGCACGGTGACTAGCACTTCCGGCATGTGCGCGGTCCCCAAGAGCTGGCGCGTTCCAGACACCAGCATGGCGCTCATAGTGCTGTCGATAAAGTCCACCAGCGGCTGTGTCAGGTTCACGGTTGTCCAGAAGACCCCGTACATCACGCACAGAAAAACCGGTATGCCCAAAGGCCGGCTCAGCAGAATCCTGTCGGCGATATCGGAGAGTCGCCTTCCTATATCGAGCTGCCTTTTGACCACATCGTGAGCGAGTCCGCGGATGAATCCCAAGCGGGCGTCCATGACCGCCGCGGCGGTCGTGTGTCCCGTGTGCCGCAAGATCCGCTCGGTCTCCTCGTCAACGATCTCGTCGAACATGCCCTCGGTCAGATCGCGGGCGAAGCGGTCGTGCTCCAGCAGTTTGATGGCCAGCCAACGCGAGTCCACCGCCGCGTCATCGGCAGCTACGATCAGGCACATCTGCAAGCGTTGCACAGAGTATTCGGCGTCGCCGTAGGTTACCCGCGCTGTCGGCGGTTTCCTGGTGCGGGCGACATCGAGTACCGCAGACTTCAATTTCTCCAGTCCGATACGGCGCGAGGCCACCATCGGCACCACGGGACAGCCTAGGTGTTGGGCGAGGTGCTGGTGGTCAACGGTCAGGCCGTGATCCGCGGCGATATCGGTTTGGTTGAGGGCCACCACCATCGGCACCCGCATATCGAGCAGTTGTGAAGTCAGATAAAGGCTGCGCTCAAGATTTGAGGTATCGAGGATATTGATTACCACGGCTGGCGATGTTTTGATAAGAAAATCGCGCGCCACCCTTTCGTCGGCAGTATCTGCCGCGAAGGAATATATGCCCGGCAAGTCGGTGACGGTAAAAACCTGGCCGCCTGCCGTGAACTTAGCTTGGGCGCATTCGACGGTCACGCCGGTCCAATTGCCGGTGCGTTCGCGGGAACCGGTTATCAGGTTAAACAAGGTGGTTTTGCCGGAGTTCGGATTTCCTGCCAGGGCGATATTCAAGTGCTGGTTCATGCGGGGCGCCCCTGGAATTTGTTAGCCAAGGTAAACATCGCGCAAAGTATAGAGCACAAAGCGGAGCGGAAACAAGCGCAAAAAGCACTTTAATTTAAGCGGGTGCGATGCAACTTTGTTGTTTCGCACCCGGGAGTCAGTGGACGGAAATCAGGATTGGACATGTTCTCACGAAATGGTTATGATTCTGAATATTGCATTTGCAGAACTGACGAAAGAGGTTTTGCAAACACCTCCGGATTTATAATGGAAAGAGGGGGGGCGAGAATATTATGGCTTTGAATCTGGTCGGTGAGATTGATGGTCTTGTAGCTGTGCGAAATGTTTTGATGAGCGTCTCGGACAAGACCGGACTGGACAGCTTTGTGCCCGGGCTTGTCGCGGCTTGTCCCGGCGTAAAGATGTTTTCTACGGGCGGGACTTACACGGCGATACAGAAAATACTTGGCGAAGATGCGGCGCGTGAGCGCTTGGTCGCGGTTTCCGGCTATACCGGCCAGCCGGAGATGCAGGGCGGGCTGGTCAAGACGCTGGACTTCAAG
>CAZKZI010000008.1:0-43163 GCA_964557205.1 uncultured Lentisphaeraceae bacterium | reverse complement strand
ACGAAGCCACAGTCGACACCTCCCGCCTGTCGATCCCCGCCGTGCGGAAATAGACTACGCTGATGTCAGCCGCCTCATACCTCCGCTACATCACCCTGCGGAGTCTGTTGTTGCGCCTCGTAACGGCGGCGCATCCTTATGAACGCATAACCGCTGAACGGGATTGACATAAAATAGAGTATGCCGATCACACCCAGCGTCAGCCAGAACTGAGATATCAGCATTCCGATCACGAACATCACAAGCAGCAGAAAAGGAAGCATGCGGCTGGCCGGAACACGCAAACTTTTGATGGATACCGTCGGCCATCGGCATGCCATCAGCACACCGCAGATCAATAGCATCAGGCTGCCTAACCATGGCACTTGCGGCATATCAGCACCGGCATGCAATTGCCAGATAACTGGCGTTATCACCAAACCAGCCCCGCCAGGCGCGGGAAGCCCCATGAAAAAATGTTTCCAATAAGGCTGCGTAGGTCCGGTCTCCGTCATGATGTTGAAACGCGCCAGACGGAAAGCGGCGCACATGGCGAAAAAGAGAGCCAAGGCCCAAAACATGCCGCGGAAGGGATAGGCACGACTGCTGGCAGTAACGACATCCATAATCCAAAAATAGACCAGGATCGCCGGCGCCACGCCGAAGCTGACGAAATCCGCCAGCGAGTCCAGTTCGGCGCCTAAGCGCGAGGTGGCCCGCAACATGCGCGCCACGCGGCCGTCCAGACCATCCAGCACACAGGCGATGAAAATCGCTATCACCGCAAAACGCCACTGACCTTGGCAACTGTAGCGTATTGATGTCACGCCGCTGGCGGCGGCCATCATCGTCACCATGTTCGGAACCATCGCGCGAACAGGTATTTCACGTGGAATACGCCGCTTGTGCTTGCGCTTTTTAAAACGGATTTTCGCCATACTCTCAAACCCTTGCTACCGGCGTCTCGCCCGCAACCATGATCTGGCCGGGCAACACAGACGGCTCTACCCCCGGAGGCAGATAAACGTCGACCCTGCTGCCGAAACGGATCAGTCCGATGCGTTCGCCGCAAGCCAACTCCTGCCCCTCTTTCACAAAACTCACGATACGGCGTGCTATCAGCCCCGCAATCTGCACACAAGCCATTTGCTCGCCTCGCGCCGTCCGCATCAGATACAGTTGACGCTCATTATACTCACTCGCCTTGTCTAGCGAAGCGTTGAAAAACTTGCCGGATATGTAGCAAGATTTTACAATCTTTCCAGCAGTCGGCATGCGGTTTACATGCACATCCAACACACTCATGAAAACACATACCCGCCAAACCGGCAATTCGCCCGCATCCAACTCAGCGGGTATCGGAACCTTGTCCACAATGCTCACAATCCCGTCCGCAGGAGCGACGATAATCGCGGCGTCAGACGGAGTTACCCTTTCCGGGTCACGAAAAAACAGATAAATTCCGTATGAAAGGCATACACTCGGAAAAGCAAGCGGCCACCATAACAACGCGGCCAGCAAAGACAGCAAAAAAGCCAACACGACCAAGCGCAGTCCCTCCGGATGCATTCGGGGAAACACAAAACGCGAAATAGTTAGATCAATAGATTTCATTAGTGCCTAGCGAAGCTGCTTCTCAAGCCGACAAGTGGCGTGCCGCAATGCTGGTTGATGGTTTATGGTTGATGGTTTCTGGTTGCCTGCCGCTAGAATTATACATCTGTTCGGTGTTCTTTTTCAACGTCGTAGGTCACGGGACCGCTGGGGCGCTTTCGATTACCATACAACGTGAATTTTCAATGATTAACGACCCGCGTCAGCGGGGAAAAATTCACATTGTTTTCGCGAAGCTTCGCGGTTTAAAAATCAATGCCTTCTTTTATCCTCTTTTCTTGCGGCGGCGCGCGGCCGACGCTTTGGCGGCAGGTTTGTCGGTCTTAGGCTCAAACGGCTTCACAAACGTTTCCTTGAAATCAAACACATCCTTAAAATCATCCCGGCTGTCTTTTTCAGTCTTTCCCAGCCTGCCGCACTCAATCAGATTGAAGACTATCTCGCCGAAGTCCAGAGTAGCGTGTATACCCCACTCGGAAAAGACAGTGAACGCTATCGGGCCGAACTCGTCCAGCGCGAATTCCCTGATACCTTCAAGCAACTCTTTGCCGGTCACATGGCGTTCATGATCAAGTTGCGTTTTACGGATTTCTTTGACAGTCGAGTCCAAAGCCTCTACCACGAAAAAATAGGCGTCCGGGTTATAGCGCGGATCCTTTGCGCACAACTCCAATATCGTTTCCTGAAATGAAGAATTCATATCCATTCGTACTTTGCGAATCATCAACTAAAAAAAACATGTTTATCAGCCTACCTGTGCGTCGCATCTGCCCGCGCGTTGCGCACAGGCGGGCGCAGACAGGCGCACATCCGTGGTTATGCAATCGGGTTGCGGGCAACCACCGCATTAAATTGTGGCTGTCTTATCCGACATCGGTCAAACGCCGCTGTAGCTCCTTCAGCTCTTCCGGATCATCGTATTGCAAGGGCGTCCAGCTAATGCGGTGCCTTTTCCAACGCGGAATCACGTGAAAATGCACATGAGGCACAACCTGCGTGGCGCATGCCCCGTTATTTTGAACCAGATTGAATCCATCACACGGCAAACGCGACAAAAGCATAGCGGCCACCCTCTGCACCGCGTTTCCAAGTGGCGGAATCTGCTCGGCAGGCAAATCGGTAAAGTACAAAGCATGGTATTTGGGCACCACTAGCACATGCCCCTTTTCAAAAGGCGCTATATCAAGAAAAGCCACGGTATGCTCATCTTCATAAACCTTATGACAAGGTATCTGTCCGGCCACAATCTTGCAAAAAACACAGTTACTGTCAGTCATGGCTATACCTTATTAAAGAATAAAAATAAGATTCTATTAAAGCAGATCAGCCTAAGGTAATAAAGAACGTATTCCCGATCACGATCGGTCAAAGGGTGAGCTTATGTCCTGTGACGCTTTCGATAAGCGCGCTGGCCTCACAGGGCTTGCAAAGATCGTCGAATGACTTGATTATTGCCGAAGGTCGATATTCAGCCAAAACCTCAGCCGGATATGAGCTGGTCAAGGCGATCACGCGCATGCCTGCGGCCTTGGCCGACTGTATGCCTGCTATAGCATCTTCAAAAACAAGACAACGGTCGGGAGCAACATCAAGCTTTGTTGCGACCAATTGGTATATTTCGGGGTCCGGCTTGCAGTTCTTTACGTGCGTAGCGTCAACTATCTCATGAAAATAATGCCGGATGTCCAGACCGTCCAAGATAAAACTGACATTTTCCTCCGGCGCGGAGGTGGCGACTCCGCAAATGACCCGCTTACCTCGGGCGAACTCCAACAAAGGTATAAGACCTGATGGCGCAACCAGATGCGGCTCGAATATCTTCCTGTAAAGCGCCTCTTTCTCATCGGTAGAACGCACTACCTCATCATCGGTTGGTTCGCGGTCCAAAAAAAAGCGCATGTACTCGCGGTTGTTGAAACCTAGACGCCGTTTTATCTCGTCAACGGTCAACTCACGCCCGAAAGAGCGTGCGTATTCGGTCCAAGCCAGCACATGAAAGTCAGAGTTGTCGGCGAGAACGCCGTCCATGTCAAAAATCAATGCACTCATGCGGATATATTTTAGCAGAACACCACTCTCGCGTAGAGCGCAAAAACCGGCTATCCAAAAGATATATAAGGCTCAGTAGCGCCCCATCAGTCTCCGCCAAGGCTATGCCCGGACAAGTAGGACGCTAGGTTGTTAGCATTTTAGGCTGTAGGCTATAAACATTTCGTGAGAAACGTCTTATACACATTCTGACACCTGAATTCTGTATTCTGACTTCTCTCTTGCAAATACTCCAGAGGGGTTTTGCAAGAGGCTCATTATACCTGCCAGGGCGGGCGCGGCTTACGGGACAAAAGTCTGTTGGCCTCTTCATCCCCAACAAAAACCTCTTGCGCCGGATCCCATTTCAGCGAACGCTCCAGCTTGAAAGACGCGTTAACAAGATGGCCTAGCGAGGCAGACCTGTGACCGATCTCCTCGTGCGAACTCGGCTGTTGGCGGGTCTTTACGCACTCGAACCAGTTCGCGTGGTGGTTGTTGGCGCCACTGATCACACGCGTTTTCAGTTTCATTTCTTCAAAAATGCTGTCAGGACCGCCCTGGAGCTGTTTGCCGTTCTCATACATGACGTTTAGCCATCCGCGCTCACCGACGAATAGGCCGCCGAACATGCCCTCAAGTTGCGCGTCGTCGGGCACCGCGTGGTACAGTTTCTTTGGCTGGCTCCAATTATCCACATGGTGCAACAGAGTCCCGTTAGTGTAACGGCAGGTCAGTGTCGGGAACTGCCCGCTGGAGGGATGGATGATTTCCTCTGGACCGCTCTCCTCCAAGCCCAGTGCGTATTGAATCACATCGGCAGCGTGCGAATGATAGTTGGTCGATGCGCCGTTGCCGAAATCCTCGCAGAAAGTCCAAGGAACAACCCCTGGAATCGGATTTCTGTGATAATGATGACTGTAAGGATGCCACTGCGCCGGGCCGACCCACAGGTTCCAGTCCAACCCCTCTGGAACCGGCTCTTCAGGCAATGCCGGGTTAAGCGGGACGCGCGACTTGCCGACAGTTGGCACGTTCACCCAAAACCAGTGGGTGTAAACCGTCTTAATTTTACCCAAGCCGCCTGCCCGGATGAAATTGATCGCATGATTCAAAGTGGACATCGAGCGGTATTGTGAGCCGGTCTGGAAAACCCGACCGTTCACGCGCACGGCATCAACCAGCGCGCGTCCCTGGCGCACCGTCATAGAAACCGGCTTTTCACAATAGACATCTTTGCCTGCCTTGACCGCGTCGATAGAAATGGGGCTGTGCCAGTGATCCGGCGTGGCGATCACAACCGCATCAATGTCCTTGCGCGCCAGCATTTCACGATAATCGTTATATGCGGCGCAGCCGCTGTAG
Source organism: uncultured Lentisphaeraceae bacterium (assembly GCA_964557205.1). Classification (GTDB taxonomy): domain Bacteria; phylum Verrucomicrobiota; class Kiritimatiellia; order RFP12; family UBA1067; genus JAQVQN01. The sequence continues at coordinate 38,177 of CAZKZI010000008.1, read as the reverse complement.
TTGCCTCCTGCCTGTGAAACCGCGTAGTTGGCATCCACCGCCTCCTTGCCCTCTATGCAACGTGAGCGGTCGACATCACACACCGCCATAACCTGCGCACCTTTATCTCCCACCAGCCAGGATAGATGCCCGCGGCCCATGCACCCCCTGCCGATGAGACCCACCGTGATCCTGTTGCTGGGCGCGATGTTACCGTCGGCACCTAAAGCCGAAGCGCCAATCAAATGCGGCACTGCCAACGCCGCCGACGCGCGACCGATAAACCCCCTGCGCGTGACAACACGCTGTTTTTGAATACCCTTCATACCCACCCCCGTTTGATTTAAAAATAGCGACAAACACTAATGCTTTGCGTTGAACGCTGAATACTGCCGCCTGCGCTTGCACGAACCGGAGCTTCTGCAAACGCCCCTAGCTAGCGCCAGGCTCAAAGAGCCATACTGACCCGGTTAAAAAATTCGGCGCACTGCTTGACCGCCGACAGGTTGTCCGCGAAATCGCGCGAGTATTCGAGTCCGAACATCACGGGTTCCACCTTCAACTCCCGAATCTTCCGGAGCAACTCCTCTGTGCGCCCCTTTCCGGTCCCCCAAGGCACATCCTGCCCTTTCGGGCTGATTTCATCGATGTCATGCATCTGCAGAGTCACGATCCTGCCCTTGAGCTTTTCCAGCCCCTTGACCGGATCTATCCCGGCCCGCATCCAGTATCCTAGGTCGGCGCACGCGCCGATCATGTTGCTGCATCCCTCGCACGCCTTTAGGATCGCCTCCGGGCTGCAGTAGTGCGGCGAGGCCTTGCGGTCATGATTGTGCAAAGCCACCTTGATGCCATACTCCTGACAGAAACGGTCTATGACCGGCAAAGCTTCGACCGGCGGTTCGCTCATGAAAGTCTCGATTCCAATCTTGCGTCCGAATTCGAAAACCGCCCGGCACCCGGTCTCGTCACCGGGAATGCTCTGAATGTAATAGGTGAGCAGCCGCACGCCGGACGAATCCAGCTTAAGCCGTATGGAGCGCAGATCGTCATCGCTTAACCCCGGAGCGAAGTTTTTCGTTATCTCTTTGGATACCTTCTGGAAGCTTAGTGCGCCGACATAAGCCAACCCGAGTCCGGCTGTCTTGTCCACCGTTTCGAAAAAGGTGTGCTTATGGAAAGTATAGGCCTCCACGCCCAGCCGCCAGCCTAACTTTTCCTGCGCCCTCAATGCCGGAGTCATGCGTCCGCTCGGGATCGTCGAGGCCACCAAGTCCCCCAGCACGAATTGCGTGCCCGCAAGGTAGAACGGCAGCAGCCGCGGATCACGGAAGATCGCGGGATGGTGCCCGAACGCCGAATAGAATATCCGTCCCCTGCCATAACCGCGCACCCACGCCATCGCGTAGTCCTTATTCTCACGGTAACAGCTGTCGTGCGGCTCGCCGGAAAGATCGGTCTTTTCCAAGTCGAAACTCAACAGCACCCTGCTACGGTCACGTGAATAGGTTTTACCGGGACGGAAGAACTCGTCGCACATGGCAAATCCGCGCCCGTCGAAACAGGCCGTAACCGGGTGTTCCGTATCCTCGACCTTCATAAAGACCTTCTCGTCGGCGGCCCGGTGCAAAGCACCGCGTGTGCCCAACATCACGCCGTACTCCGGCCAGTCATCCTTGCCGCCGTCATCCCAGCGAATGAAGGCCACAGACGCCCCGTGCAGCCCCATAAGACCACCGCCGCCATACACAAAATCCAACAGGTTATGGCGCAGCTCAGGATCAGCGAACAGGTTGCCCACGGTATTATTCAGAAAGACCGCGTCGAAGCTCTTCAGCGAGTCGCGTCGGAAAACCGCGGGATCACGGGAGACGACCGTCTCGAACGCGCCCGTCTTGCGTCCCATAGCCGTGAAAGCCGCGTTGGCCACAGGTATTGATGCGTGTCCCTTGCCGTTGCCGTAGCCGACGTTAAGATCAAAAATCAGCAGCCGCCGCTTGCGCTTCGGCACTGCGGCTGACAAGGTCAACGCGGCCCACAGTTCCGGATCGGACTGCGCCGTCACATCTCCACGGCATTTTGAAGCGACGACTGAAAACATAGCCCCTGCCGCCGCATCCCGCAAAAACCCCCTGCGTGACAACCCGTAGACAATATCAGACATATTTCCCCTATTTGTTTTTGATAGTATTATATTGGTATTTATCTGTCAATATCAGCTTTTTACACAAAATACCGTTTGCGTTCGTCGCTGTTGTTGGTGGCCTCATAGGCGGTAAATTTGCGATGATAACCAAACTGGAAAAACTAAAAACGCTATTCGCATACACAACGTTAGTAGCGGCTTTATTTATGATTATCAACGCATTGTTTGCGCACGACAAGGTGCAGATCAAGGAGCTTTTCAGTAACTATGGCCCCATAGACGTGGCTTTTCTGGATGCCTTTGATAATAAGGCAATTCGCCAGCAGATCCATGAACTTCAGCCAAATTGCCTGATCACCCGGGGAGAGATGAAAACTCCCGAGCAGCGTATTCCGAACAAGCCGCTCTCGAGTCCGTGGGAGTCCTGCTTCACGCTTGGTACACAGTGGCAGTATAAGCCTACCAACGAGGACTACAAGTCTGGCACAAAACTAATTGAGATGCTGATAGATATTCGGGCCAAAGGAGGAAATCTTCTGATCAATATGGGGCCTGAACCTTCAGGAAAAATTCCACAAGAGCAGGAACGGACGTTTCGTGAACTCGCACTCTGGATGTTCATCAACGGCGAAAGCATTCATAACATTAGACCGTGTCCAGTGGTCAAGGAAGGCGGATTATGGTTAACCCGAAGCTCCGAAGATAAGAACACTGTTTATGTCTTTATTCCGCAAGGACAATCGCTCTGGAAGAGAGGTATGCGGAAAGAATTCACTTTAAACTCTCTTTTAATAACCGACAAGACACGCATCTCCGTACTCGGCCAGAATGATCGTGTCCTGGAATACACGCCTAACGCCAACCCGACATCAAAAGTTGAACAAACCGCTGAAGGACTGCAGATATCCGTTGTAAGGGCACAGCGCATATACAACAACTCTAAATGGCCAAATCCTATTGTGGTAAAATTAGAAGGCGTAGCTTTCGTCACACCCAAACAATTGTGAACTAAGAAACAGGTTGTTTTTGTTTCCTTTTACTTGGCTCCAAGGGACTCGACGGAACGACTAAAGCTCTGGTCAGTCGCGTATATGCAACTATAAAAAAGCATGCAGTCGCATAAGCGCGACTCTGTCGCTGGACGCAAGGCAAATTGACTTTCTTGTAAAACCCTGACTTCCAATATGTTATAGCATAATTGGCAAAGTCTTTCCCTTTGGCACGGTTCCTGATGTATATAATGCATGAATGAAGTCGATGACAACGGTTGTGTTGAAGGACATTGGGCTTGAACAGACATCGGCCCTAGTTTGATATTATGGATTCCCGACCACGGTGGCCAACCGGGAGTCATGGATCAACGGTCACAAAACACGAGGTACAAGATGCCTAGAGGAAATGGAACAGGCCCGATGGGCGAAGGTCCGATGACCGGACGCGGCATGGGTGGTGGCGGACGCCATCCGGACGGTCTGGCAGGAGATTCGTACCGCCTTGGCGAAACGGACAGACGCAAATTAGGACGCAAGATGTCCACCGCTTCGTCAAGGATTACAACAACCCCAAACCAAGGAAAGAGCATGAAAATACCTGAATTTGTAAAACAAGCGTGGGAACAGCGCGAAGGGCCGATTGTCCTGACGACGGTAGATGCCGATGGTCAGCCCAATTCCATTTATGCGACCTGTGTAAGTCGCTATGACGACGAGCGTATCGTCGTTGCCGATAACTACTTTGACAAGACACGGCGGAATATTCGCGCTGGCTCACGAGGCGCGGTCTTGTTCATCACGTCCGACAAGAAATCCTATCAGTTGAAGGGGCTGATCGAGTATCATGAGGGCGGAACCGTTTTCGAGGACATGAAACGCTGGAACCCCGAACAGCATCCCGGCCATGCGGCCGCGGCTCTGTTGGTGCGCGAGGTCTACTCGGGATCGAAAAAGCTTGAGGAGTGACGTTTGCCGGGTGCACGGCAGCGAAAAACGATGGAAAGGAACAAACGGATGCAACAAGCAGATGTGATTGTGATCGGTGGAAGCGCGGCAGGCATGACGGCAGCCTTAACAGCCCGTCGGCACTATGCTGAGCGGAGTGTGCTGGTGATCCGGCGCGAGAAGCAAGTCTCCATTCCCTGCGGCATTCCGTATGCCTTTGGCATTGTCGGATCGCCCGAGAAAAACCTCATGCCGGTTGATGAGGTCTTAGCCAAGAACAACATTAATTCGGTCATAGGGGAGGTCACTTCGCTGGATCGGGAACGACATATCGTGCGCACGGCTGACGGCGGGGAGTTTGGTTATCGGCGCCTCGTGCTGGCCACGGGGTCAGAGCCGCTGGTGCCGCCGATTACCGGCTGCGACAAGGGGAATATCTTTGCCATTCGCAAGGATGTGGGCTATCTGAACCAACTCATCGAAACCATGGATAAAAGTCGGGATCTCTGCATCGTCGGCTGTGGCTTCATCGGCGTCGAAATTGCAGAGGAGTGCAAACGCAGGCGTCCTAACATGAACGTTCGCATTGTGGAAATGCTGACGCATTGTCTGCAACTGGTTTATGACAATGATTTCTGCGTGAAAGCCGAGGAGACGCTGAAAGCCCAGGGCATTGATCTGTTGCTCGATGCAAAAGTGGCCGCATTCGAGGGTGGCGGCGCGGTCGAACGAGTGCGGCTGGACGATGGCAGCGCACTGGATGCCGATATCGTGATTTTGGGGATTGGCGCGGTGTCGAATGTTTCACTGGCCCGGGATGCCGGTCTCGAACTCGGACCCAAACACGGTGTGCAGGTGAACCGGTATATGCAAACCAACGACCCGCTCATCTACGCCTGTGGTGATTGCACAGACAAGGTTTCCTTTTTCGACGGGAAGCCGTCCGGATTCAAGCTCGCCTCAATCGCGACGATGGAAGCACGAATCGCCGGTGCCAATCTGTTTTCTACAAACCGTGTCAACCTTGGCGTCATCGGTGTCTATGCCACGGTGCTAGGCGATTGCGCCTTCGCCGCAGCCGGACTGACCTCCACGGAGGCTCAAGAAAAGGGTTATGATATCGTCACCGGAGAAGCCGAGTCCTCAAACCGGCATCCGGCCTGCATGCCCGGTGCCGCACCGCTCAAAGTCAGGCTTATCTTCGAAACCGGCAGTCAGGTGCTTCTCGGTGGCCAAGTCAGCGGTGCCAAAAGCGGTGGCGAGTTGATTAATACCATCAGCGCCTGTATTCACCAGCGTATGACGGCTGACGATATCGCCACCTTCCAGACTGGGACGCATCCGGCGCTGACCGCCTCGCCCATCGCCTATCAACTCGTCAACGCCGCCGAAATCGCCATCGGCAAGATGCGTCAGCGAACACATGGGTGACCTTATTCCATCAGTTTGCACGAAGCAGGTCTTGGAATTGCCGACGAGGGCACCGCCTGAGATTGCCGAATGGGTCATCGAGCCTTGCTACGATGACCCATTCCCGGATTACGATACCGAACCGGTGATGATGTACGCGAACGGCTGAGCCCTCGCGGTAGCGGCGGTGCGCCTCCAGACTGTTCCGGATGCGTTTCATCGGGCCGTTTTGCGGTCACTCGGCCTTTTCACCCACGTCTTGATTGCGTTCGAAGCGCGTTTGAAGCCGGACTTGACATCGCCAGCCCAATTCCGCTACATTGCCAACATGATATTGCCTCTTCAGACCGGTTTTCAGCGGGCGGGGGCTCGTGCCGCCTGAAAAGCGATTTCTTATCAATTAGAAAGGAGAACACGCAGTGAGCGATTCTAGAGTTGTATTGGCAGGGGGGTTATCGAACTTCTTGTTTATAGTGACCCTTTGTTGTGTCAGTGTAATCGTTGGTGTCGCCCAAGCTGGCGAGTCGGCCCAGGGCGCGTCGAAGCAGATCGATCTGGGCGGCGACGTGACCTTGGAAGTCGTCTACATCCCGCCCGGCAAGTTCATGATGGGAAGTACGCCGGAGGAGCGCGACTGGGCCACGGGAATCGAAGGGGGCGCCCAGCCGGGAACCGAACGCGAGACGTACGAAGGCGAGGCAAGGCCGATGCGGGTAACAGATGGCTTCTGGATGGGACGCACGGAAGTCAGCGTGGGACAATTCAAACGCTTCGTCGAGGAGACCGGTTACGTCACCGATGCCGAGAAACCGGGCGGCCAAACGCAGTGCCTTGATCTGCAGTGGACCGGATATCAACTGGCGGTAAAGGTGGTATATCCCTGGAAGCCGATGGAGGACAAGAGCTGGCGAGATCCGAATTTCGGAATTCCGCAGCAGGACTGCTATCCCGTCGTCTGCGTGAGCTATAACGACATGAAAGCATTCTGCAAATGGTTGACGAAAAAAGAACTTGCCGCTGGCCGTCTGCCAAAGGGCTTGCAGTACCGCCTGCCCACCGAAGCCGAGTGGGCGTACGCCTGTCGTGGCGGTCGCACCGATAGCAGCTTTTTTTGGTGGGGAAATATCCTCGATGACGGCGAAGGCCGATTGAACATCTCGGCCGTCGATTTCCTGCCGAACCGAACCAGAATTTGGCCGCTTGCCAACGCGCCGTGGAGCGACGGGTTTGCTTTCCTCTCGCCGGTGGACCATTACGGCGAGAAAGGCCGCAACGGCTTTGGCCTGGCCGACATGTGCGGTGGGGTTTGGGAATTTGTCCTGGACCACTTCGACCCGAAGGGCGGACACGAAGAAGTCTATTATGAAGACGCGGAACTGCGTACCGTGTCGCAGCCCGTTTGCCGGGGTGGAAATTACTTCGATGTCCCGGGCAACGCCCGGTGTGCCGTTCGCCTCGGAATCCATGGTCCCAGCTACTCCGACTCCCGCGACGGATTTCGGATATGCCTGGGCGTGCCGCGTGGTCTCTGAAGTCAAGCTGCTGTCCGTCGTGAATGGTCAGCGACATCGGTTTCTGGCAATAGACGTCCTTGCCGGCTTCTAACGTATTGACAGTGACCAGCGCGTGCCGGTGATCTGTTTTTCCAAGAGGTGAATATTCCACGGCGTATGCAGCCTCACATAGCCCAGGATACCCTGAAGCTTGTCGCGGCCGGCTTTTTCGTTGGTGGCGAGAAACAACGCCACTTTCGGAATTTTCTGAAGGAGCCCTTTCACGGAGACGGGATCTTACCTCTTCCGCCGCAGTCTATTCAAGATAGATTACGTAAAATGCAGTATTTTTTTGCACATTAGGCCGTATGGAATTGTCTCGGTTGTGCTATCATGTTTCCACGAATGAGGTGCGTGGTTGAAGCGCTTCTGCTGGGGCAACGTGGCGAAGTGAACCGTTTCCTACGCCGCACCTATCGCAAAGGATGGGAACTTCCCGGACTGACCTGATCCGGCACAGCCGGAATATTGGGATGCTGGGATGTTGAATCACTGAAACTAAACAGACGTATGACACTGAACCGACGAGGTTTTTTCAAAAACAGCGCGGCCGGGATTGGCGGCACGGTACTGTGCGGTGTGGCAACAGCACGCGCGGCATCGGGCGGCATGCCCAACCTCAACACGCCGGACGACCAAAAGAAAAAACTCCTGACACAAGCCGCAAACCTCATCCGCAACCAATGAAATGAAGCGTAAGGGCAGGCCTTGTGTCTGCCCAGGCCGCAACCAATGAAATGAAGCGTAAGGGCAGGCCTTGTGTCTGCCCAACCCAACCGAAGGAGACCCACCATGCAGAACCGCAGAGACTTCATCAAAAGCGCATCCGTGTTCTCCGCCATGATGACCGCAGCACCCGCCATCATCAGGGCGCAGGGCGCGTCCCGCACGTTCAAGATCGGCATCATAGGTTCGGGACGCCGCGCCTCACAAGCGTTCGAGAACATGACTGAAGCCGCCAAAAAAATGGGCCACACCATCCAGCTTGTGGCGGCACACGACTATTTCCTGGAAGAAGCCCAGCGTCGCTGCAAGCAGTTCGGCTGCGACGAGAAGTTCGCTTTCGGCGGTGCAGCTGGTTACAAAAAAATGCTGGAGGTTCCAGGTATTGAGATCGTGATCATGGGCGCGCCACCCGCGTTCCGTCCCGTGCATCTCGACGCCGCAGTCAAGGCCGGCAAGCATGTCTTCGCCGAGAAGCCGATTGCCGTCGATCCTCAGGGGATCCGGCATGTGTTGGAAAGTGCGGCGGCTGCCAAAGCCAAACAGTTGACACTTGTGACCGGACTTCAGCGCCGTCAACAAGGCGCCTACATGCGTCAGGCCGTCGCCCTGCATAAAGGTCAACTCGGCACGATTCGCGGTGGCAACATCTATTGGTGCGGGGGCTGGGGCAGCATCCGCTCGCGCAAGCCTGGTGCCACCAACGCGCAGTACATGGCGAACAACTGGATGAACTGGGCTCAGATGTCAGGCGACCATATCGTTGAACAGCACGTCCATAATATCGACGTGGCCAACTGGTTTATCGGGCGCTATCCCCGCACCGCCATGGGCGTCGGCGCGCGTGTCCGCCGGCAGACCGGCAACCAGTATGACTTCTTCAGCGTGGACTTCGATTACGGTGAGGGGTTGCACATCCACAGCCTATCCCGCCAGATACCGGGTTGCACCGGACGCATCGGCGAACTATTTGCAACAGATCAGGCGGAAATCTCGGGTGGTGGCAAAGTGGCCCGCTATGACGGAAAAGAGGTGGCTTTCGAAGAGGTCGGGAACAAGGGCAATCCCTACGTCAACGAGCACTCGGCCCTGCTGGACAGCGTTATTAATGGCAAGATGCTCAATGAGGGCGAGTACACGGCATACGCGACAGCCTCCGGCATCATGGGCCGTATATCAGCCTACACGGGTCAGACGGTGCGCCTGTCCGACATCCTGACGAACAAGGATGCACCATTCTATAACATGAACTTCAAGCCGTCCGCCCTCGACTTCGAAGGCGTGGAAGATATCGCGTTACCGGAAGAGGAAGTCGTCCCAAAACCGGGCCGCAGCACAAGGTAAGTTGCTCAAATGATCGACAAAAAGAAACCGTGGCTTCCCTACAAGTGGGAACTGATTATTCTGTTGTGGTTCGCCTTCTTCTTCAATCAGGCTGATCGGCAATCTTATAATGTGGTGCTGCCACTACTGACTGAAGATCTTGGTTTAAGCTCCGTTCAGACTGGGCTCATTGGCTCGATCTTTCTTTGGTGTTACGCATTGCTGGTTCCATTTGGCGGTTATCTGGGCGACATTGCCCGACGCAAATGGGTTCTCTTTTTCAGTCTTTTGCTTGCGAGTGCGTGTACATTCATGTCAGGCATCACCACTGGTATGATCAGTTTGATCATAATCCGCGGTTTCGGTAATGGCGGTGGCGAAGCCTGTTACTTTCCGTCTGCGAATTCGCTGATTAGCCAATACCACCATAAGACCCGCGCACTGGCCATAGGCATCCATACGACGGCCCTGTACTGCGGACTCATTTTCAGCGGTCTGATTGCCGGCTGGATGGGGGAACGCTATGGCTGGCGGACACCGTTCTTCTTTTTCGGTGCCATGGCTCTGATTCTTTGCTTCTTTATTCTTTGGCGCGTTAAGGACGTTGGACAGCCCGCCCAAACAGATAGCACGAAAAAAGTCGCGAGAATACCGCTCAAAGAACTTTACCACGGCGTGTTCTGTAAACCGACCTTCTGGGCCCTCTGTTTTGCGTTCAGCTCCTTCTTTTTTGTAATCTGCGGCTTTAACACATGGATCTCTACTTTTCTTTATGAGAAGTATGATCTGGAGCTCGCCAAAGTCGGTTTCTCTTCGATGTTTTACCATCAGATCGCCGCCGTCACCGGCGTGCTTGTGGGCGGACGCATCTCGGACCTGCTAGCCGCTCGTTTCCGGAAAGTTCGTATCAAAGTCTTAATCTTCGGGCTCTTAATGGCCGCTCCCTTTGTGTTTCTGATGGGTCACACGAGTACGCTGTGGGTTTGTTATGCGTCGCTAGCGGGTTTTGGCCTGTTCCGCGGATTTTTTGATTCCAGCATTTATGCGACGCTCTTCGATGTGATCGAGCCCCGCTATCGCAGTTCCGCCACTGGTTTTCTGCTGACAAGTATTTTCTTTGTCGGTGCCTTTGCTCCGGTCATCCTGGGGTGGGCTAAAAATACGATCGGGTTGACCGCTGCCATGTCATACCTGTCCATCGGTTTTGTCTTGGGTGGTATCGTTCTGTTGGTCGCAGCTGCAACCTCCTATCACACGGACTACTATGATGAAAGTGCTGAACTTGAAGCGATCGTGGAATAAATAACTGAGCAATGCATAAAAACATCAAAATAACTGGAATAGGCTACTGCGGCATGGATTATCTGTGCATCGTGCCGTGGTTCCCTCTAGATAACAAGGTCGAAATCATCAACACCCTGATGCAGGGCGGGGGTCCCGCCGTGACCGCAATGGTCGCCGCTGCGCGCCTCGGTGCCTCAACCGCCTTTTTCGGCGCGATCGGCGACGACGAACGGGGAGTGCAGATCTGCAACGGGCTCGCCGCCGAAGGCGTCGGCATCTGTGGCGTGAAGATCAGGAAAAAGGCCGAATCGCCCGCAGGGTTCTGCTGGATCGACAAGAAGACGGGGCAACGTAGCATCGCCTGGACGGGCGGAAACGCTCGGCCGCTTTCCCCACGCGAAATCGACCGCGCGGTGATTCTCAACAGTACGGTGCTGCACCTCGACGGACACCAGACCCAAGCGGCAATCGCCGCCGCGAAATACGCTCGGAAGCACAACGTTACCGTATCGCTCGATGCCGGAACAATCGTCCCCGGCATCGACGAACTGCTCGCACTTGCCGACATCGTCATCGCTTCCGAAACGTTCGCGCTGCGTTACACCGGCGAGGCCTCACCTGATACCGCCAGTAAGAAACTTTTTACAGCCGGTTGCCGTTTTGCCGGTGTGACGCTGGGCAAAGCAGGCTCCATCGGTTTCGACGGTACAAACAGATTCCGTTGTCCACCTTTCGATGTCGATAAAGTGGTTGATACGACCGGTGCCGGCGATGTCTACCACGGCGCGTTCGCCTTCGCCTACGCGCAAGGCAGGACATGGCCAGAGTGTATGCGCTTTGCAACCGTCGTTGCTGCGGTAAAATGTACTAAGCTCGGCGGGCGCACGGGCATCCCTGATTTGAAAACAACGCAAAAACTCATGAGGAAAACATGAACGACTATTTGAAACATTATACGAACACCGGCCTGTTTACAAAAATCGCCTCCTTAGGCGACGGTGGCCTGAAGCTCACTGAATTCGGCATTATCAACCTCAAACCGGGAGAGACCTACGAGGCGGAATCGGGCGTAAGCGAGGTGGCTCTTGTCGTCCTCGGCGGCACCTGCGAGGTCTCCGGTGACGGATTTGATTTCCCGCGCGTCGGCGAGCGCAAGAACGTCTTCTCCGGCAAGCCTTACACGGTCTATATCCCCTGCGGAACATGCTATACCGTCACGGCTACGACCGACGTGGAACTCGCCTGGACCGCCTCGCCCTCCGACCTGAAAACCGGCGCGTATCTGATCACCCCCGAGCAAGTTAAGCTCTCCCACATCGGCAAGGATAACTACCAGCGTGACGCGGTCCTGATGTTGACGGACACCTTCCCCGCGCAACACCTGTTTATCGGCGAGGCATTCGTTCCCTCGGGCAACCACGCGAGCTATCCGCCGCATCGCCACGATGCCGACAACCTGCCGGTCGAGGTCGATATGGAAGAGGTCTACTTTTTCCGTTTTAACCCGGAGCAGGGCTATGGGATCCAGAAGATATATACGGATGACGGCTCGATCGATTTCACCTGCACAGTGAAGCAAAACGACACAACGCTTATCCCGCGCGGCTACCATCCCGTGATTAATGCGCCGGGGTACACTATGTATTACCTCTGGATCATGGCAGGCCGGAACCATCGCAAGTTCCTGTCAGTCATCGACCCAAATCACAAATGGATGCTCAGTCAATGAAGAACGACCTCCTGCTTGGAATCGACTTCGGCACGGGCGGCTGTAAGGTGACGGTTATCGACACCTCTGGAGCCGTGGTCGAAAGCGCGTCCGGCGAATATCCGACCAGCCACCCGAAACCGGCCTGGGCCGAACAGAACCCCGCTGACTGGTACCGCGTGATGTGCTGTGTTCTGAACGGGCTGCAACACCGCGACCAAATTGCCGCCGTCGCTCTGGACAGCTATACCCACGGCGCGGTGCTGCTGAACAGCAGTCAGAAAGTGATACGCCCGACCATCATCTGGACGGATCAGCGCAGCGTGAAGGAGTGTCAGGCGCTAAAGAAAAAACATTCGGATTTGATCTTCAAAACCGCATATCAGGCTCCGACACCCACCTGGACCCTGCCCCAGTTGCTTTGGCTGAAGAACAATGAGCCGCAATCGCTGAACCAGACGTGTCACATTCTCTTCGTCAAGGACTATGTGCGTTTCCTTCTGACGGGTGAAATGGCCTGCGACAGCATTGAAGCCCAAGGCACCCTTTTATGGGACATGCAGAAGAACCGCTGGTCCGAAGACCTCTGCGGTCTGGCAGGCATCCCTGTCCGATTGCTTCCGCGCATCGGTCAGCCGACCGACATCGCCGGAAAAATTTCCCGGCGGGCAGCAAGCGATACCGGTCTGCCAGAAGGCATCCCTGTGGTGATGGGAGCCAGCGACTCGGCTGTGGAAGACTATGCGGCCGGGGCCATCGAACCGGGTCAGTGTGTGCTGAAGCTTGCAACGGCCGGGAACGTGAATGTCATGACATCCAAGGCACACCCCCACCGCAAAACGCTCACCTATGCGCATATCGTCCCCGGTCTGTGGTACACTGTCACGGCCACCAATTCGGCGGCGGTCTGCCAGCGCTGGTATAGGGACATGTTCTGCGCTCCGGGAACAAAGTATGACGAACTGGATCATGCGGCCGCCCAGTCGCAGCCCGGAAGCAACGGCGTGTTCTTTCATCCTTACCTGCAGGGCGAGCGCTCCCCGTACTGGGATGCGGATCTGCGCGGGAGTTTCACCGGCATGAGCATGGCCAACACGCGGGGTGACTTATCGATGGCTTTGCTGGAAGGCGTGGCCTATTCGCTCAAGGATTGCTACCGGACCATCGAGAAAATGGGCCTGAAGGTCAAGGAGTTCATCTTGATCGGCGGTGGCGCGAAAAGCCCGCTGTGGAGCAACATCGTGTGTGACGTTTTCAATGCTCCAGTGAAATGCCCGTCCTGCTGCGACGCCTCCTTCGGGAGCGCGCTGCTCGCCGGTGTCGGAACGGGAGTCTTTAAGAGCGAGGTCGCAGCCGTCCAGCGCTGCCTGAAGCTGGACCGCGAACTCTCGCCGGATACTGAACGCGCGCGATTCTACGCGAAGCAATTCAAGCACTACAGGGCCATCCACGACGCGCTGGAAGGCTGTTACAGAAGCATGGACAAGAAAGACTAAACCAATGACACCAAAAGACTATCTCTATGAGATGATCCGCAGCGAGCTGACCTGGGCGGTCGGCGACGACAACGTGCAGACCAACGATGCCGATACCCTCGGCCACTCGCTCGATTACTACTGGGTGCCTGAATGCTGGCACGACCGGGGCGAGCGGCTGACCCCGCCCGACTTCGTCGTTCATCCGTCGACCGCGAAGGAGGTCTCCGAGGTCCTGAAGATCGCCAACACCCACAACATTCCTGTGACCCCTTGGGGTGGCGGCTCAGGCTCACAGGGCGGTGCCCTGCCCATCTACGGCGGCATCATACTCGACATGAAGCGCATGAACAAGGTGCTGGCCATCGACCCGGTTTCAATGACCGTGACCGTCGAGGTCGGCATCAACACCCAGCATCTAGAGTGGGCGGTTGAAAAGGCCGGCTACAGCACCATGCACTTCCCTGCGTCTATCGCCTGCGCAACGCTCGGTGGCTTCATTGCCCACCGCGGCACCGGGGTGCTGAGCACCAAGTACGGCAAGATCGAAGACATGATCATGTCCCTTGAGGTGGTCACCCCTACCGGCGAGATCATCAACACGCTCCCCGTGCCGCGTCACGCGTCAGGCCCCTCTCTCACCGAATTGTACCTCGGCAGCGAAGGTACGCTCGGCGTGGTCACCCGTGCGACCATGAAGATCCACCCGATCCCCGAGTCGCGCAAGTTCCATGCGTTCCTCTTCAAGACCATGCACGACGCGATGATCGCGGGATCGAAGATCATGACCAGCCGCCTGCGCCCCTGCGTCATCCGGCTCTACGACGAGACCGAGACCGCAAAACTGGTCAAGCGGGTTCTGGACATCGACAAGGAGGGTGTCTACCTCGTCTTCGGTTTTGACGGACCTGAAAAGATGGTCGACCTTCAATTGGAAAACGCCTGCGCAATCTGCGCAAAAACAGCGTCCGAAGACCTCGGCACCGAAGCGGGTCAGAACTGGTGGAAAAACCGCTACAAGTTCTTCTACCCGCCCTACATGTTCCACATGCCACAGGCCTTCGGCACCCTCGACACCGTCGCCACATTCTCTAATATCGAGAAGGTCTACTGGGCCATGAAGAACACCGTGAACCAGAACTTCCCGCAGGCGACCTTCATCGGTCACTTTTCGCACTGGTACGACTGGGGCTGCATGCTCTATGCCCGCTTCATCATCGATGAACCGCCCGAAGACCCGCGGGAAGCGATCGCGCTGTACAACAAGATCTGGGATATGGCAATCCGTGCGGCCATCAAGGAAGGCGGTGTCATCAACGAGCACCACGGCGTGGGCCTCAAGCTCGGACGCATCATGAGAGACCTCTACGGACCGGCCTTCACTATCCTCGAGAGCATCAAAAAGACACTCGATCCCAACAACATCATGAACCCCGGCAAACTGGGATTTCCGGGAAAAGGAGCCTGAATTATGCATATTGATACCTTTAAGGATACAATCAACGCGTGCCGTTTCTGCTTCATGTGCCGCCATCTCGACCCGGTCGGCAACGTGACGTTCCGCGAGTCCGACACGCCGCGCGGACGTGCGCTGATCTGCGACCGGATCAGGATGAATGCCGCTAACCTGCAGAACCCGGACTACATCGACACGCTGTACCGCAGCGCGTTGAGTGCCGCGAACCGCACCCATTGCGTTAGCCACTACGATGAGACGGGGCTCTGCCTCGCGATGCGGCGGGATGTCGTTGCAGCAGGGCTCGCGTCCGAGACCGTAAAAGCCTTGGCGAAAACGTTGGAAACCGAAGTGTTCACGGTCAAGGGCAAGGGGAAAATCCTCTACTACGGCGGACATCCGGAACTCTACTCCGACTGTAAGACAATCTCGGGGAAAGATCCAGGCAAGGCTCTGGAAGTGCTGGGCTTCTCCGCTGCATCAAAAAAAGTCTTCGCCCGCTTTAAGAAGGCGGTTGCCGCCTCCCAATGCCAGACGCTTATCGTCGCGGAGCCGTCGGCCTACGATTTCCTCAAGGACAAGCTCGCAGGCATCAAGGTTGTACACGTCGCAGAACACCTGCTGGCCGCCAACCCCAAAGCCGCCAAGACCCGCAAGGCGTACTATTTGGAAAGCGACTTCTTGCGCAACTACGACAGTAACCCGTCCGCACCGCGTGACCTGCTCAAAGCGCTCGGTTACGCGCTACTGCCGTTCGGCACGAACGACGAAGAGTCGTATGCGGTCGGCGAAGGGGCGGTCGTCTTCGACGCGCTGAATCCCAAACTGTGCGCCAAGCTGTGCGCCCGCGTTTACGGTCTTGCGCACGATTCCAAAAAACCACTTTTCATCACGGCCTCTCTGTACGTGAGAGACACCTTGAGGAAGTACAACCCCGCTTTCAACGTCATCACGATCGAAGAGGCGGCCGCGCAGTCCGCATCCTAGCTCTCCATTTCTTTCATTTTATCCACTTCTTTACAATCCAAAGGACATTCCCACCATTATGAAAAAATTCAAAGTCGGATTCATCGCATTGTCAAAAGCCAGTTGGGCCACGCCGGCGATCAATGGTCTCCAAAAAAGTGCGCTGGCCAGCCTGAAGACCCTACCCTACGAGATCGTCCACGGCGACGCGCTAACCACCTCTTCGGCGGAGGCCTCGGAACTATGCACGGAGATGCGGAAGCAGGATGTGAGCGCGGTGGTGGTGCTTTTCGCGACCTTCCCGGTCGGTGCTATCATCCCCGTGATCGCCAAGGAACTCGGTGTTCCCGCTGTCTTCCTGGCGACTCCGGAGAAACCGCAAGCCGATAAGATGTGGACCCAGAACTCCTTCTGCGGCGCCAACATGGCCGTCCACACCTATCGGAAGCTTGGCAAGAAATATACTTTTGTCTTCGGTGCCGCCGACCAGGCCGCCGCGCTGACCGCGAAACCGCTCTCAATCCTGAAGTGCGTCGCGGATCTCGCGGCGACCAAGGTCGGTCTGATCGGCGGCCGTGTTCCGGGCTTCTACACCTCCAACTGCGATGAGATGCGCCTGCGCGCCAAGCTGGGAACCGAGATCGAGATCATCGACTTGCTCGAGATCGTCGATGTGGCAGGCAAGCTCAGTGACGCCGAAGCCGCGGCTGGCGCTGAGGCGGTCCGCAAGACCGCGGCAACCTGCTGCAAGACGGTGGAGCAGGACGTGGCATCCGCAGGCAGAATGTATGCCGCGTTCCAGAAAACCACCCGGAAGTACGCCCTTTCCGCCTTCGCCGTCCGCTGCTGGCCAGAGTGGTCCGACATCTTTGGAATCGCGCCCTGCTCAACCATCGGTATGCTAAACAACGATCGTATCGTCAGCAGTTGCGAAGGTGACGTGCTTGGTGCCGTGCTCATGAAGATAGAGGCGTCACTGAGCAATGGAACCCCCTTCTTTGCCGACCTGATCTCGTTCGACTACGCTGCGAACACAGCCGTGCTCTGGCACTGCGGCGCCGCCCCGTCGGCCATCTGCCGCAAGTTCGAGGAGACGACGCTGAACCAGCACTTCCGCGTGGACGGCGGTAATAAAAAGGGGCTCGCCAACGAGTTTTCCCTGAAACCTGGCCCCGTAACGCTCGCCCAGCTCGACGAGGATGGAGACGGCTACCGAATGCTCATCGCCAAGGGCACGGCGCTGGACACGGAGCCGTTCATCCGCGGCAACCCGCTGAATATCAAGTTCGACGGTTCGGTGGAGAAGCTGATCGACACGATCATGACCGAGGGCTTCAAACATCACTATTCAATCATTCATGCCGACATCGAGAGCGAACTGGTCGAACTCTGCCGCTGGCTGGATATCACCCCCGTGTTGGTAAAGTAAGGATTCTTTTCAAAAATCCGCGTTTCCGCTTGATTTTTTCACTGGCAAATCTTCATCATCACATTATCAGTCAGGAGGCCAATCCATGCATACCCCGCCCATCCGCGTGACCATCTGGAATGAGAACGTTCACGAGCAGCAAGAGCCTTCTGTGGCCGCACTCTACCCGGAAGGCCTTCATGGCGCGTTGGCTAAGAGCTTGGCGGCGCCCGGCCTGACTATACGCACCGCAACACTCGAAGAACCGGAGCACGGTTTGACGGAAGAGGTCGTTGATGCCACAGACGTGTTGCTCTGGTGGGGCCACGCCGCCCATGACCAAGTCGACGACGCCATTGTGGCGCGCGTGCAACAACGCGTGTGGGACGGTATGGGGCTGCTGGTCATGCATTCGGGCCACATGTCCAAAATATTCAGAGCCCTCAATGGCACGAGCGGAAAGCTCCACTGGCGCGAGATCGGCGAGCTGGAGCGCCTGTGGTGCATCGACTCGGCGCATCCCATCGCGGCGGGTGTGCCTGAGCACTTCGACATCCCCTACGAAGAAATGTACGGAGAGCCCTTCATGATCGCGGGCGATGCGCATGTGATCTTTATGTCATGGTTCGAGGGCGGCGAGGTGTTCCGCAGCGGCTTCACGCTTCAGCGAGGCTTTGGCCGGATGTTCTATTTCCGCCCGGGACACGAAGCCTTTCCCACCTTCTACAACGCGAACGTCTTGAAAGTCCTGGCCAACGGCATCCGTTGGCTCAAACCCACAGTCAACATGCCCTATCCCAAAACCAACGTTCCCGATCCCCTTGAACCGATCTCTCTCAAAGACTTCTCTTTCAGCAAGGTCGGCATTGTGAAAGGGTAGTTTCTCACAAGCGGCGGTTCACACCGGTTGCTCAGTACGCGAGCCTCCTCTGGTGTGGGTTCATTGAGGAATGCCCTATGACGTTTCTGCCGCCACCTCATTTGTTTCAGGACAAGCATCCAACCCGCTCCGTTTGCTTATTGAAACATACGCGCCAGCTGCATTTAACCTAATAGCCTACAGCCTAAAATGCTAACAACCTAGCATCCTATGGGACTCTACTGGATTTGATCATGCCTTTTTTATGCAACATCCGCAAGGAACTCTGCGCAAAATGCACTCATTTCGTTGCGCATTCGGGCAGGTTACTTTTACTCGGGTGTGTTATCATATAATCAATGGAGGGGAGATGTATGTTGGTTTTCACTCTGATACTGCCAGGAGGAACTTTGTGTTACGGATCGGAATAGTCGGATTCGGGTTCATGGGACGCATGCATTACCGGTGCTGGAAGGCACTGGAAGACGCGGACATCGTGGCCATCTGCGATGCCAATGCGGGCGCGTTGCTGGGTTCCGGCAAGGGGCAGGGTAATATTGCCGGCGCCGAGGGTGAAGTGGATCTACGGGACGTCACGGTTTACTCCGATCCGGAAGAGATGTTTGCCCGCGAAAAACTTGATGCCGTCTCGATCACTGTGCCCACCCATCTCCATGCCGTGTGGACCATCAAGGCTCTGGAAGCAGGCGTCCACGTGTTGTGCGAAAAACCGATGGCGTTGACACTGATCGACGGCAGGCGAATGATAGAGGCGGCCGAGAAAAGCGGGAAGATGCTGCAAATCGGCCAGTGTATCCGCTTCTGGCCTGAATACGCCAAGGCCAAGAGAATTGTTGAAAGCGGCGTTTATGGGCGCGTCATCGCGGCGACCTTCCAGCGCCTGGCCGCCACGGCACACTCTAAGAAGGGAACCTGGTTCTCTAACGAGAAGCAAAGCGGCGGAATGGTGTTTGATCTGCATATCCACGACACCGATTTTATCCAGTATCTCTTCGGTGTGCCCGCGTCGGTATGCAGTCACGGTGCTATGACGCCAGCGGGTGGCCTTTCACACATTGTCACCCACTACTGCTACAATGACGACAAGCTTGTCACCGCAGAGGGGGGCTGGGCAATGGTCCCGTCGTACGGCTTCGATATGAAGTTCCTGATTGTGATGGAGAAGGCCGTCCTTTCCTTCGAGAGCAAGCGTACGCCGACGCTCAAACTGTATCCATCCGAAGAAGAGGCGCTTGTTCCCCAGATCGAGGAGGGTGACGGCTATTCTCGGCAGACCGAGCATTTTGCGAAAACGATACGCAACGAATCCGTGTCGCCGGTAATCACCCCAAAACAAGCATTGAACTCGCTACGCATTGCGGAAGCCGAACGCGAGTCCGCACGAAAGGGAACCCATGTCAATATCATCTAAAAAAATCGAACCAAAAAAATGCGGCGAGTGGCCGTTAGCCGTTTGCAGTTGGTCGCTCCGCACTGATGTCAACGGCGTGGCGCAAGCCATGGGAGAACTCGGCATCGATCATGTGAATCTGGCGTTGAAACCCGCTTTTCTTGAAGATGGGGAGGCATATCTGGAGGCGATCAGGCAGCAGCCGTGGAAGATCAGCGCTACGACAATCGGATTCTTCCAGGAGGATTATTCCTCGCTTGACTGCATCCGCGCCACCGGTGGGATAGTTCCTGATGAGTACTGGGACCGTAACCGGGAGATGGTCTTGCGTTCGCTCGACATCACCGTGGAACTGGGTGTTCCTTTTCTGACCCTGCATGCCGGATTTCTCGAAGACGATAACCCCGTAAAGGCGCGACTCTTCCGCGACCGCCTGCTTTGCCTCGCAAATGCCGCCGGGGAACGCGGCATCTCTCTCTTGATGGAGACAGGCCAGGAGACCGCAAAATGCCTGCGTGACATGCTTGAGGAACTGAATCATCCCGCGCTCGGCATCAATTTTGATCCGGCCAACATGATCCTCTACGGCAAGGGAAACCCGGTCGAGGCCGTTCATCTGCTTGGCCGCTGGATCAGGCACGTTCATGTCAAAGACGCGATCGCCACTCAGGTTCCCGACACCTGGGGCACCGAGGTCCCGTGGGGTCAGGGGCAGGTCGGGAGCAAGTCGTTTTTGGACGCATTAAAAGCGATTGAATACAACGGTGTTCTTGCGATCGAGCGTGAGGCCGGCGATGACAGGCTGGGCGATATCAGACTGGCAGCCGAAGCGCTCGTATCGTGGAAGCAGTAAACAAAGGAAGCATACGGTGAAATGGGTAGAAGTTAGCAATTATGAAGAAATGAGCCAGATGGCGGCGCAGCGCATGTTTGACGTGATTTCAGAAAGGCTCTCACGACAAAGTGAAGTCGCGATCGGTCTGGCCACTGGCAACACGATGATCAGGGTGTACGCCACTCTCGCGGAAATGCTGAATAATGCCGGTCTCGGACTTTCAGATTTTCTCACCTTCAACTTGGATGAATACGTGGACAACGCGGGCGGGAATGTCGCCCCGGCGCATCCTCTCAGCTACCGCACGTACATGACCGAGTATTTCTTCGACAAGGTGGATCCCCTCCTGGGCTTCAGCCGGGAAAACATGTTCTTCCCCGATTCCGAAAATCCCGCGGCCTACGATGCGCAGATCAATGACATCGGCGGATTGGATTTCCAGTTGCTGGGCATCGGCTTCAACGGGCACATCGCTTTTAACGAGCCGATCAAAGCGTGTGACATTTCGGCGGAAGACTTCGCCGCGTTGCCGACGCGTGTGATTCATCTGACTGAACGAACCCTCCGAACGAATGCGGATCTGACCGCCGGAGGTGATTTGACGCTTGTTCCGCACAGGGCGGTCACCATGGGGATGAAGCCGATCTTGCAGGCGAAAGAAATCATGCTGCTGGCCTGTTTTAAGGAGCAGACGGTGCCTCTCGCAAAAATCAAGACCGGGGAAATCAGCCCTGAAACCCCGGCATCGTTTCTTTTAAATCATCCTGCCGTTCAGGTGCTCTACACGGTGGATACAATCAAGGGGATAGAATCATGAAATCAACACTGCTTATAGGTTACGACGTGGAAAGAATTCCCGGACGGGTTCCGGGAGAGAAATGGGTCGGCAGAAAAGTGCCGGAAGACACGACGTCCCGTTTTCTCAAGCGTATTGTCGAAGTCCACAAAGAAGTGGGCGTGCCAGCCACGATCTTCATGCTCGGCTGTAACATCGAGGCGAACCTTAGCGGGCTGGAGAACTGTCTCGCTTCAGGGCTGTTCGAGATCGCCCAGCACACGCAAGACCACTATCCGCTAAAAACCGTTGTGGAAGAAACCGGCAGCCGGGTCTATCTCCGAGGGCTGGATTTTGACCGCATCGAGGAGCAGATCGCCAAACCTGTGGAGTTGCTTAAAAAGCATCTCGGCGTCACATGCAAGGGCATCACCCCTCCGTACACCTATTACCGCGGGCTTTCCGATCGGCCGGATATCCTCGAGATCGTTGCACGCTACGGTATGGTTTACACGCGCTCGTACGGGCGCAACAGCCTGGATTACTTTCCGCTTGATTGGAGTGTGCAACCGTTCTTCTACGACCGGCAAGGCTTTCCAGACATTCTGGAGTTTCCCGTGCAAGGCTGGATCGACGCGCAATGGCGGCATGACAACGGCTGGGACAAGCAGGCAGAGTACCTCGCATATATTAAAGAGATGGTGGACACACACGCCGACCGCGGCATCTCCTGGACACATCTGCAGCATGACTGGACCAGCCTGCTCTGCGACGAAGAGTTGGTCTGGACGCGGCGTTTTCTTGAATATGCTGCCGGCAAGTTTGAAATGAAAACCTATTACGACGCATACCTATCCAAACATTCCGGTGTCTGACACCGAAAAAGAGGTTCGAAATGAGTTGGCATCTGTATCTACTGCTGAGTGGCATGATGTTTTTAGAGTTCACCGTCTGGGGCGCGTGGGGACCAGTGTTGGCCACACGGATATTGGGTCCACTCAAGATGTCAGGGAAACAACTAGGCTGTATCTACGGCACATTGCCACTAGGTTGCATCGTCGCGCCGCTCTTCGCAGGACAGATCGTTGACCGCTGGTGTCCAACTGAACTTTATTTGGGCATCTCACATCTGCTGGGCGGTGTGTTACTGCTGGCAGCCGCCCGCGCTACGCGTTTCCGTCCGCTGATGGCACTGATGGGTCTATATGCGCTATGTTTCGCGCCAACGCTTGCGCTAGTCAACTCCCTTGCGTTCGCGCACATACCGGATCCAGAAACTCAGTATTTCCGAATCCGCGTCTGGGGTGCGATCTCGTGGGTTCTGGCCGGTTTCGCTTTGACGGCCTGGCGACGTTCCGGGCGCTGGCAGGTGAAAAGTTCTGACTGTCTGATCATGGCAGGCGTCTTTTCTCTGATCATGGGAGTGTACTGCTTCTTTCTGCCCCATACGCCGCCGGCACACAAAGCTGGCGCCGTTCTGCCGTTTGTCCAAGCTTTGTCCATGCTCAAGGATTTAAATTTTCTCGTCTTTATCACTCTAGCCTTTGTCGTCAGCACCCAGTTACAGTTCTATTTCCTGGGCACAGCCCGCTATCTCGAAGATATTGGCACACCGCACAGCGCGATTCCCGGCCTGATGGGGATCGCTCAAATCGCGCAGGTTGTCGCGATGGCAGTGATTCTGCCCGTGACTTTTCCCAGACTGGGCTATCAATGGACACTGGCGATTGCAGTCGGAATGTGGCTGCTGATGTTTCTGGCATACTCCCGGTTGAGGCAAAGAAATCTGATCATCGCGTCCATGGCACTGCACGGGCTTGCATTCGCTTTCTTTTTCGACGCGGCCTTCATCTATGTCAACCGTGTCGCACCGCCCGAGATTCGCGGCTCGGCGCAAGCTCTCTACACCACAGCCACGCTGGGCTTCGGACTCTTCGCGGGAACACAGATCACAGGTGTCGTCATGGATCGTTTCCGCCGGGAAAGCGGTTTTCTATGGCGTCCTATTTTTCTCTTCCCCTGCTTCCTGTTGGCTGTCTGCGTCTTTGCCTTTATCTTTTTCTTCAAGGGATAAACAGCAGAAACGTGACGGTGCCCAGTCCTGATTTCCGTTTGATTTCTGGCCGCATTTAACGAAGAGATTACGACGAGCTATGTTTATCCGAGATAAGCTTTTTGCTCGCGTAATACCTTTTGTATATCAGCCACCGGCACCTGCCGAGGTGTTACGCCGCCTTTGGCCGCAAGCGCCGCAGCCACACCCGCAGCATGGCCGGTCACGCCGCAAACCGGTATCAGACGCACACGGTCGATCAGGTCGGAAGCACACGAAATACAGCGCCCCGCCACAAGAACATTCTCGACCGTCTTCGGCAACAAAGCCCCATAAGGAATCGCGAAAGCCGGGTGCTTTAGTCGGTCATCGCCAGAGTAAGCCACGACATCATCGTATACCGCCCCGGAAACCGCACCTTTCTTGTCGAGGCGCTTGACCCCATCCAGCAAACGTGTGGCGCGTACCCCGAGCATGGGGGTCGTCTGCATCAGGAACATTTCATCATATCCCGGTGTGCTACGCACCTTCTGCATGTAGTTCCATGCCGATTTTCTGTGCATCATTTCGATTTTTGACATCTCCCGCACGTCCAAGCCATTGCCGCGCGGCCCTAGATTGTTGACCCAGCGCACAGACTTGATCGGCTCCATGCTGCCCAGACGCAATTTGACATCCTTGGGCGCCTTGGTCTTGTCGATGCGGTCATAATTGCCGATCCGGTATACAAATCCCAGCGCATGTGAAATCTGGTCGTAAGTGGCGCCTGCCTGATGGAACACGTCTCCGTCACCCGAGGCGTCTACCACGTTTTTGGCCAGAATGGCCTGCCGGCCTTCCTTGCTTTCAAAAACCACGCCCCGCACATTTTTTCCTTCCTGAATGACATCCACGCCCCAGGCGTGGAACAGCATTTCAACCCCGGCCTCCTGCACCATTTCGTCCATCAGCACTTTTGCCGCCTCGGGATCCACCGTGGGCTGGTAAACTTTGGGGTCGCGGCAGACGATCGCTCCGTCACCCATCCCCTCCAGCCTTCTCAGAAATTCCTCGCAAAGTCCCCGGGTAACCAGTTTGAACTCTCCGTTCACGCGCTCGCCCGTACCGATAACGATCAGCACCATGCCGTTGGTGAAAAGCCCTCCCAAACTGCCGTAGCGTTCGACCAAAGCCACCGATGCCCCGGTGCGTGCCGCTGCGACCGCCGCGCAGACCCCAGCGAAACCGCCCCCCATCACCACCACGTCGGCTGTATGGAACAAAGGAACCTCACGCGCCGGCTGCATAATCTTGCCGTTCGCGATATAAGCCGAAGGCCCGTCAACCATTGTCGGATTCACGAGCTTGATGTTACGCGCAAAACCAGGGCGATCAGGATCGCCGTCATTGCCCTCGTCTGCGAAACCTCTTCCGGCTATCATGCCCATCCCGACAACGGTTCCCCCGATACCCAGCCGCCGTAACATTTCTCTGCGCGTCAGTACATTCCGCATAACCGCATCCCCTCTACTTGATTAACCAAAGTCAAAAACATATAAAACAGCTAATTATTTTACAGAATACTTCTGGTAAGTAAAGACACCAAAAGTGCGATTCAACTTTGTTGCCTCGCACCCAGAAGTCAGGAGTCAGAATACAGGGTTCAGGAGTCAGGGTTCAGTCGGTCCTCCTGTTTATGGCGAAATCTGATTTTTCAGGTGTGAGAGAACAGCGTTGTGCAAAAAAACCTCTGCGTCTATGCGCCTCTGCGTTAAACCTCTCCCGCGCAACCCCCGAACCCAGAACCGTTGTTCTTCTGCAAGTTAACAAAGTTTAATCTCACTCTTGTAATAGTCAATCGCGCCCTGAACTTACTTCAACCGCTTTTATTGATTGCGTGTTGATAGAAGTAATTAGCATAATAATTCGTTTATTCGGAAAGGTGGAAGCTTTGCAGAATCAAATTCTCAAAACGATGCTGATGTTTTTCACCCCCTTTTTGTTGCTGGTCAGCGCTGTTTTCATTGTCCGCGGCGGACGCGCTTGCCGGACATACTGGTTGGCGTGGACAGGATTAGCCGCGACCATGATCGGTGATTATTTTCTGGCCCTAAAAGGGGCACCATTACATTCCGTCGGCTTTCTTTACGGTGTGGCAGGATTTTCACTCGCGCATTTATGCTGGATCGGCTTCCTTTCCAGACATGCCCGTTGGAGTCCCCGAATCGCGTTCGGACTGACCTTCAGCCTCGGTGTCTTTTTTGCCGCCCGGCTTATCCCCTCGCTTGACTCTTCCCGTTTGCTGGCCACGCTGTCTCTCTACACTTTGATCTCGATCATCAGCGTATCCTTCGCCTGCGGCACACATAGTCTATCGTCCGCCTGGCGCTACGGACTCTGCCTCCTGCTTTTTTCCGATGCCATGATCGCCTTTGGCCATATACTGCAGGTTCCTTTTCTAAAAAACCTTATCGGCATATCCTATCTCGCCAGCCTTGTTTGTATTACAGTCGCTATTTGCAGATGCTCTATCTGTCCAAGACCGCATTCAAGATTCAGCAAAATCCGGCAAGCGCCTTTATTTGTGCTTTTGGGTGGACCGCTGACGCTGTTATTGTTCTTCTACGCCATGCGCGTCTGCCCGGTCTCTCCGTGCTACAACCCATTTTTTAAGATGCTGAGCTATCTGGGTCGCACCAGGATCAACGGCGTCGAATATCCTTTGTGCCACTACCTTTTCTCGTTCTCTCTGGCGGCCAGCGCTTTCGTGAGCGCGCGTTTTTTCCCGATTCTCAGTTGTTTCGTCAGAGGTGCCCGCAAAAAATCTGTCTTCCTGTGGGGCGGCGCCTTGAACGCCAGCGGCTTGCTGACGATCGCCTTGGTGCCGGAGAATAGCCACGGCAACTTGCATAATGTCGGCTGTTTCGCGGCAGTCACAGGTGGCGCAGTGATGTTACTTTTAATGACGCCCGCCTGCAATAATCACCGCGTTTCCGGCTTTTTCCGTTGGGGTTTGCTGGCTTGGGCCATTATCCTCGTTACCTTTTTTGAACTCGCGCTGATCGGGCACCGCTATAAGATCGTGCCTTTCGCGCCTTACGTCCCGACTTTGCAGAAAATGCTGATCCTGACGTTTGTCGCCTGGCTGACATGTTATGCCGCCATAGTCTTCAGGATGACACACCGGAGATTTACCTTTGCGCTAGAGCAACACCCGTCGCGCGTTGACCCCAGTCAAATCCGCTAATGTGTCTGGCTCTATACCCCGTAAAGCCGCCACCTGTCCCACAACCAGTTTTAAATTGCAGGGCTGGTTAAGCGGCTTACCGCCAGCGCCTGTGCCGGCCAGCTTTCCGCCTTTTGGAAAAAGATCCGGAGCGTCAGTCTCCACCAGAATCTGGCTGTCCGGAGTTTCACAGGCCGCAGCTCTGATCTTGACTGCTTTGGGATTGCATACCGAACCCGCAAAAGAGACATAACCGCCCATATCAATGATGCTTTTTAGAATCTCGGAAGACCCGCCGAAACCATGCGCGACAAACCCCGGCACCTTGCGTGCGTACACGCGCATCACATCAACCAATCGTCCCCAGGCGCGCGCACCATGCAAAATCACAGGCCGCGCCAGCCGCGCCGCCAGCTCAAGCTGCGCCACCAACACTTTCTCCTGCACATCCGCCGGCACCGCGTCCCTGACACCGTCGAGACCTATTTCCCCCACCACAGCCACAGGATTAATGTCAAGATAGCCTTCCAGCGTTTCTATCCATGAATCCGGCAGCTTATCGGCATACCACGGGTGGACCCCGAATCCCGGTACGCAAACAAACGGGAAATGTCTGTTTAGCAATGCTTGTGTGGACGGCCAGTCTTCCGGTCGTGTGCCGCAACTGCAAACCCCTGTAACACCGGCTGCGGCTGCCTCCGCGACTATGCGGTCAAGCGTTGCGGAAAGCTTCTGGTCGTGAAGATGCACATGCGCATCGAACATGGGAAAGCCCCTTTACGCCCTTCACAGAGCGATCAACCGATCCGCGCCGCTGTTTCAACATATTGAACGCGTTCGAACCCGACGCCGTCAGTAATATCCTTCTCGCCGAGCTTGCCGCGGAACTCGCTTAACGTCTGATAGCCTTTGCGCCCCATCCAATCGGTCAACCCCGCGATAATCTCGCCGATCACTCCCAAATCCTCGCGCACGTAAAGCGCCGAGCAGACGCAACCGATATTCGCGCCTACCAGCAGAGCCTTGACCAGACCGTCCCAAGCGTGTATGCCACCGCTCACCGCGATATCACATTTTACACGTTTGCGCAGTACCGCCGCCCAGCGCAACTGGGAATGCAGCGATGCTGGCGTGGAGAAGTTGGTGGCAAAAAACATTGCCTCTTTTTCAACATCCACGTCTGTTTGAAGGAAGCGGTTAAACAGCACCAGTCCTTTTACTCCCAAATTGTCAACCGCACGGGCGAACGCCAGCAGTGATGTATAATGTTGGCTTAGTTTGATTGACACCGGTATCTTGACTTCCCGTATAACCGCCTTGATTAATGCGAGCCTGCGGGCTTCTACCTGTGACGCATCTTCCGAGGGATCTATCGGCATGTGATAAAGGTTGAGTTCCAGCGCGTCCGCCCCTGCCCTCTCGATCTTTTTGGCATAGGCCACCCAATTGGAAGCCTCTACGCAGTTGATGCTGGCGACCAGCGGTATTTTGACGCGTCTGCGTATCTCCGCAAGCGTATCCAAATAGCTTTCAGCTCCGAAACGCCCCGCCAGACCTACCCGCAGATACTCAATCGCCGCAGCGCTGGTATCGCCATCGAGCGACGCCTCCATGTCCGCGACATCCGCGCGTATCTGCTCCTCGAATATTGATCGCAAAACCACCGCGGCGACTCCTGCCTGTTCAAGTTCAACCACAGAGTCCGGATCGCTGCTGAGAGGGCATGAACTGACCACCAAAGGATTTTTTAGATCAAGTCCGAGGAAAGACGTTTTCAAGTCTGCCATATAACGCACCTTATTTGAAAACTATCTGCCCGGCACGCGCCAGCATGCGCGCCTCTACACTTTGAATTTCGGCGAACCCCTGTGAACTAACCGGATTAAGACCCTCGCTGGCTTCCATGGAAGAATCCGCCTCGTTGTAAATTGACGCGCGGCATCCGGTCAGCTTGTTGAAAAAAATATTGCCCTTGTACAAACCAACCTCGACCGTGCCCGTGGCGTATTTTGAAAAAACGCCGACAGCAGCGCGCGCGGCTTGCGTGGCGGGGTCGAAATACCGACCGTCATAAATCTGGTCGGCGATCAGCCTGGACAACTGGCCGAACAACGCGCCCGCCCGCCGGTCCATAGTGGCTTGATACACGAAACGCAAACAGGTCGCCAGCAGTTCCATGCCTGGCGCCTCATACACGCCGCGGCTCTTGGTGCCGATGATACGGTTCTCAAGCGCGTGTTTCATCCCGATGCCGTTGCGTCCAGCCAGCTTGTTGGCGAGCTGCATAGCCGCCAACGGCGAAACGTCCCGCCCGTTGATCTGCACCGCGCGCCCTTTAACGAAGCGCGCCGTGAACCGCTCGGCTTTGTCCGGTGCCTGGTGCGGCCACACCCCCATGGTCGGCGCGACGATCAACATGGAAGTCTCCATGCTCTCCAAATCCTCGGCCTCATGAGATAGACCGGCGAGATTGGCATCGGTCGAATATTTTTTCTTGGTGCCGACAAAAGCCTGGATGCCGTACTGGGCCAGAAAATCAACCATCTGGGTACGCCCCGGAAATTTTTTCAGCAGCGCCGCGTCACGCCAAGGCGAGTAAACCTGCATTTTCGGCGCAAGCACATTGGTGTAACGCTCAAAACGCATCTGGTCATTACCGCGTCCGGTAGCTCCGTGAACCAGCACCGTGCATTTATTTTTTTTCATATCAGGCAGAAGTCCACGCACCGTAACCGCCCGCGCTATGCCGGTTGAGTTCCAGTATCCGCCGTCATACATCGCCTGAGCTTCAAGCACTTGGAAACAGGCTTCCGCCATGGCCTCCTTTAAATCTACGATCACCGTGTCGACACCGCACGGAGCCATGCGTTTTTTGATGTCGTTGATGTTTTTCTCGTCAGGCTGTCCGAGGTCCGCCGCAAAAGCCACCACGTTCACGCCCGCCTCGACCATCACCTTAGCTATGGTTCGGCTGTCCAGCCCGCCGGACACACACGCCCCTACTGTCTTGCCTTTCAGATCTGTCAATGTCAATGCCATTTCAAGTGTCTCCATCAGATTTGGAATATGCCGAAAAGCTTAACGTCTCCGCTGACTGAAATCAATCCAAACCTCTCTTGGGGTGTGATTGCGGGTACGATTCACAATAGTTTAAGCGCACCCAGAAGTCAGAATCCAAGATTCAGAATGTTTTCACGCTGTTTCGTCCTGACTTCTGAATTCTGACTACTTGAGAGTAATCAATCATTTTATTGACGTTTATCATGTCGATAGCTTAGAATGCGAACCCAATTTACGACAATTGCGCCGTTATTTTTGCTTTTTGAGAATCGTGAGTTTACGGAGCTAAACAGAAACAGCAGGTGAAAAAAATGACCCAAGAGCTACAGCCGATTTTGGAGAAGATACAGCGCGAAGGTGTCGACAAGGCGCGCAAAGACGCTGAAAAGATCGTTGAAGACGCGAAAACCCAGACTGTCAAACTGTTGGAACGCGCCAGAACGGATGCCGTCAAGATCACCGAGACCGCCCAACAGGAAGCAGAAGCCTTTGCCCGGCGCGCGGAAGAGACCGTGCGGCAATCCGCGCGCGACACCATCATGCATGTGGAAAGTGCGGTCACGAAGTTGTTCAACAAACTGCTTCTGGCCGAGATTAACGAGTCACTGTCTAAGGATGAACTGGTGGCCGAGCTGGCCTCCGCGGCCGTGCGCAACTATCTGGACGGCAATGACCATGTGGAGCTGGCGGCCGGCGAGAAGCTGGCTGATGTGTTGCGAAACCGTCTCGCCGCTGAAGCGGAAAAGGGCAAGGGACTGGAGATCGTCACGGACGAAACCGCCGGCAGCGGTTTCCGCGTGCGTCTGGCGAACGGTCGCGTGGAACACTCCTTTACCGGCGCGGCCGTCGCCGACGCCTTGGCAAAACAGCTCCGCCCGCGTTTGGCAGAATTAATGAAACAATGAGCCTGATCTATCTACTATCTAGTCTGCCAATGCTCAAGTTCGGCACCGATCCCGGTGTGACCTCTAACTATTTTGTGGCAGCCTGCCGTGAACAGCTTGGCGGCGCCGACGCCGAAGCGGTCGAGGCTCTCTTGAGCGGAGGCACCTGCCGCCACCCTTTCGTGACGGCGTGGCTGGATAAAGAGACGATCTTGCGTAACGCCACGGTGCGCGAACGCGCCCGCGTGGCTGGCGGCGAGCCTTCACACTGGCTCAGAGAAGCAAAAGGTTGCGACGTACGAATCGAGAACATGGTTGACGACGCTTTTCAAGAAAGTGACCCGATGCGGCGGGACGAGAATCTGGACAATATCCGATGGCTGATAGCGGATGAGTTGCAAGGACCTGACCCACTCTGCAAAAACATGGTGTTCGCCTATGCCGTCAAACTCGGTATCCTGATCCGCAGAGCCGCACTCGATGCCGGGAAAGGCGCTGATAACTTCAAAAACCTGGCGGATATCAGAACTCCTGACGAGTCTGCTAAACCGTCCCAAGACGATGCGCAGTGAGCTTTATGGAAACTAAAGGAAAAATAGTCGGTGTAAACGGGAACATGATTACTGTCGCGTTCGAGGGCGCGGTAGCTCAAAACGAGATCGGCTACGCCTGTCTCCGGCAAAATGGAACCGAGCAACGTTTGATGAGCGAGATCGTGCGCATACGCGGCCGGCTGGCTGATATGCAGGTCTTCGAGGACACGCGCGACTTGTCGGTCGGCGACGAGGTCGACTTCACCGGCAACTTGCTGGCCTCCGAACTTGGACCGGGACTGCTAAAGCAGATTTACGACGGCCTACAGAATCCCCTACCCCAGCTCGCGGAAAAGTGCGGCTTTTTCCTCCAGCGCGGAACTTATCTTGATGCCCTTGACCGCTCTGCGGAATGGGAGTTCACGCCGGTCGCCAAACCCGGCGACCGCGTGACAGCAGGCGAGACGCTCGGCACAGTGCCTGAAGGCATTTTCACGCACCGCATCATGGTGCCGTTCGCCATGCAGGGCGTTTATAAAGTTAAAAACGTCCAGAACGCGGGCAAATACAAGCTGGAAGACGAGATCGCCGTCATCACCGATGAAGACGGGCGCGATCACAGCGTGACCATGCTGCAGCGCTGGCCTGTCAAGCTGCCGATCACCTGTTTCGCAGAGCGCCTGAAGCCGACAGATACAATGATCACCAGCATACGCACGATCGACACATTTTTCCCTGTCGCGCTCGGTGGCACCTACTGTATCCCCGGCCCTTTCGGAGCCGGCAAGACCGTGTTACAGCAGATAACATCGCGATATGCTGAAGTAGACATCGTTGTGCTGGCGGCTTGCGGCGAACGCGCCGGCGAGGTTGTGGAAACTTTACGTGAGTTTCCGGAATTAAACGACCCGCGCACCGGCAAAAGCCTGATGGATCGGACTGTAATCATCTGCAACACTTCCTCAATGCCCGTGGCGGCGCGCGAAGCCTCGGTTTATACCGCAGTCACCATAGCTTGCTATTACCGGCAGATGGGACTTAATGTGCTGTTGCTGGCAGACTCCACCTCGCGTTGGGCGCAGGCCCTGCGCGAACTATCCGGACGTCTGGAGGAAATCCCCGGCGAAGAAGCCTTCCCGGCCTATCTGGAATCGCTGATAGCCAACTTTTACGAGCGGGCCGGGCTGGTGCGGCTCAAGGACGGTACCACCGGCTCTGTCACCATCGGCGGCACGGTCTCGCCAGCAGGCGGCAATTTCGACGAACCCGTCACGCAGGCAACACTGAAAGTGGTCGGTGCTTTTCACGGACTCTCGCGAGTACGTTCCGACGCGCGCCGCTACCCCGCCATCGATCCACTCGAAAGTTGGAGCAATTACAACAGCGTCATCGAAAAGGGGCGGATGGAAAAAATGCGAGATATTCTGCGCAACAGCAACGATGTCGCGCAAATGATGAAGGTTGTCGGCGAGGAAGGCACTAGCACGGATGACTTCGTTGTATATCTCAAAGGCGAGTTTATGGATACCGTTTACCTGCAGCAGGACTCCTTTAGCGATATCGATGCCGCCACATCTGCTGACCGTCAAGCTTCCATGTTTGAGGTGGCCGAGCTTGCTATGACGTCCTCATATTTTTTCGCAGATAAAGCCGCGGCCCGCAAGTTTTTCCAAAGTGTTGCCCAAGCGTTCATCGACTGGAACATAACTAACCAAGACACGCCGGAATACGTCACCCGCCGCGAGGCGCTTGTAAAGACGATCGAGGAGAACGCCAATAATGCATAAGGTTTATCACACCATCGACCATCTGGCCGGTAGCGTCATCACGCTGCGTGCCGAAGGCGTGAAATATCGTGAACTTGCCGAAGTCACATCGCGTACAGGCACGTCACTGGCACAGGTGATCAAGCTAGACCGCGATACCGTCACCCTGCAGGTTTTCGCTGGCGCTCGTGGCGTGGCCACCGATGGACAGGTGCGTTTCCTGGGCCACCCCATGAAAGTGCCCTTCTCCGACGCCCTGCTTGGCCGCGCCTTCACCGGCAGCGGTGTGCCGCGCGACAAAGGCCCGGCACTGACCGATAACATGGTTGATATCGGCACGCCTTCTGTGAACCCCGCCAAGCGCATCATACCGCGCAATATGGTGCGTACCAACATCCCGATGATCGACATCTTCAATTCGCTTGTGGAGTCGCAAAAGCTGCCGGTCTTCGCCCGCGCCGGCGAACCATACAACCCTTTGCTGGCGCGGATCGCACTACAGGCTGAGGTCGATGTGATTATCTTAGGCGGCATGGGGTTGAAATACGACGACTATCTCTTTTTCCGTGACACCTTCGACGAAAGCGGCGCACTGTCGCGTACCGTCATGTTCGTGCACACCGCTTCGGATCCGATCGTAGAGTGTATGCTGGTGCCAGATCTCGCACTGGCAGTCGCGGAACAGTTCGCGCTGAAAGGCAAGAAGGTGCTGGTGCTGCTAACCGACATGACCAGTTTCGCCGACGCTATGAAGGAGATCGCCATCACCATGGAACAGATACCCTCTAACCGCGGTTACCCCGGCGACCTTTATTCTCAGTTGGCCTCGCGCTATGAGAAAGCTGTCGACTTCGAAGGCGCCGGTTCGCTAACCATCCTGGCGGTGACCACCATGCCCGGCGACGATGTGACCCATCCGGTGCCGGACAACACCGGTTACATAACCGAAGGCCAATTCTACCTGCGTAACGGACGTATCGAGCCGTTCGGATCGCTCAGCCGTCTAAAACAGCAGGTCAACAAAGACACCCGCGAAGACCACCGCGCCATAATGGACGCCATGATCAAACTTTATGCGTCTTTCAGAGAGACGCAGGAAAAACAGTCCATGGGTTTCCGCATGAGCGAATGGGACAGCAAGTTGCTCAAGTACGGCGTGCGTTTCGAGCAGGAAATGATGGATCTTTCGCTCAATATCCCGCTTGAAAAGGCGCTGGATCTCGGATGGCAGATATTGGCCGACTGTTTCGACAAAGGCGAGGTCAGCATACCAACCAAGCTTAGTGACAAATTCTGGCCCAACCAGTCTTAACCCCTTACAGCCTTCTTATCATGGCAAAAGTCAAGTTAACCAAAACCGAGCTGAAAGCCCAGAGCGACGCGTTAAAGCGGTTCCAGCGCTTTTTGCCTATGCTGCAACTCAAGAAGCAACAGTTGCAGGCTGAGATCGCTACCATTGACGCTCGCATCGAAGATGTAAAGGCGCGAGAGAAGCAAGCTAATGACGAGTTGGCCGGGTGGATAGCTTTGTTTGCCGCCGACATCGAGCCGCTACGCGAATTGCTGACCTTTGACGGCGTAACCACCGACACCAGCAATATCGCTGGAGTCACCATACCGATTTACAAGGGCATCAAGACAAAGGCACAAGAAGTTGACCTTTTTGCCACGCCAGCGTGGTTTGATGACGCGCTCAAGGCCATGCGGCATGTTTGGGAGCTTGGGGCCGAACATGACTTGCTGGACGAGCAACGCAGATTGATCTTACAGGAACTCAACACCACGTCGCAACGCGTGAACCTTTTCGAAAAAGTCAAGATACCGGAGTGCCGCGAGAATATCCGCATCATCAAGATCGCCATCGGTGATGAACAGACTGCTTCAGTGACCCGCGGCAAAATCGCCAAAGGCCGCGGATCCAAAAATATAGACGAGGTGGCCGCATGATTGTGCCGATGAAACATGTCACGCTGCTGTGCGTCGCGAATGAACGCGAAACGGCGCTTGACCGCCTGCGTGAATTTGGCGGCATGCACCTGAACCTGAAAACTTCGGACTCTGCCGATTTCAGGAACGCGCAGTCGCGTTATGACGCGGCAAAATGCGTCTTGCGCCACCTTGAAAACGCGGCGCAGGATGTACCGGTGACGCCGGTCAGCGGCGGACACCACAAGCCGCTCGGTTGCGAAAAGCTTTTAAACCTGATGCGTGAGTCCACGATCGAGACGCTTTCAGGTGGCACTGACGAGAAGATCGTGGATGTCAACCGTCTGGTCGATTTCCGGCAGTTTCTGATCAACGCGGCGGCCCGCTTGCACAGCGATATCGAGGAGTACCGACACTTTGGCGATTTTGATGTGTCACTGGTGCAGCGGCTGTCTGAGCAGGGCATACCGGTCACGCTTTTCCGTGGCCCTGCCGGTGAAAACGTCAGCGCCGAGGATGCAGGCGTTATGATACTGATACTCGACACTGATAGTCTCGCATCTTACGGCGTTATGATCGGCGCGGGTGTTCTGCCGGACACTTGTGAAATAATCAGCTTGCCGGATGCGCCTTTGTCCGAACTACAGTCGTGCCGCGACGCGGTTATAAAACATGCGGATAAAATTACCGTAATGTTTAAGGAAGCAGCCAAAGACAGCTCGGATATCGAAAAAGAGATAACGCAGCTTGCAGACCTTTGTAACTTTGTTACAGCAACAGATGCGATGGCTTCTGACGGTTCGGTCGCCTGGATCACCGGCTGGCTGCCTGCGGATCAGTCGGAAGCGATGCGCGCGGATGCCGCAGAACAGATGTGGGGACTGCTCTTGCGAAACCCTTTACCTGATGAATTACCCCCCACCCTTTTGCGTCCGCCGCGTTTATTCCGCCCGGTGCTGGCACTTTTCGGTGCGCTCGGCATCGCGCCGGCCTACAACGAGGCGGATGTCAGCGTGCCGTTCTTCTGTTTCTTCAGCATCTTTTTCGCGATGCTGGTCGGCGACGGCGGATATGGCGCTTTGATACTGGTCCTGACCCTTTGGGCTCGCAAGAGGCTTCCTGCCGCACCGCGCTCGCCCTTTATCCTGCTGTCCTTCTTCGCGTGCGCCACCATGGTCTGGGGCTTTTTGTCCAACACATGGTTTGGCACACACCCCGCTTCCATCGATAATCCTGTCAGCTTATGGCTGAATGATCCAGCGCATGGCCTAAACAACACGATGCTGGTGTGTTTCACGCTCGGCGTGACACATCTTTCCGTGGCGCGAATATGGAACGCCGCTAATCTTTTCCCTGACACTAAATTCCTGGCACAGGTTGGCTGGATCGGTGTGCTGTGGTTCATGTATTGCATGACTTGCCAGATCATCGGCATCTTCCCTGCCCCTCTTTTCATCTATCCCATCTTTGGCATATCATTGGCGCTTATCTTTCTATTCTCATTGAAAAAAGCCGAACTGCGCGAGCACGGCATAGAGCTGGGCATGATGCCGCTGACAATCGTCGGGTGTTTGGGCGACATCATCTCATACGTTCGACTGTTTGCGGTAGGCTTGGCTTCCGTCAAGGTGGCGGAGAATTTCAACCAGATGGCGCTCAGCCTAAACTTGCCGTTATGGGCTAAAATCGTGCCGGTAGTTATGATTCTGCTTTTGGGACACGGGCTGAACTTTATGATGGCAGGCCTCAGCATACTTGTGCATGCCGTGCGCTTGAACACGCTCGAATTTTCAAACCATAAAGGCGTGACATGGTCCGGTTACGCCTTCAGGCCTTTCAAACGCGGTGCGGCACAGACATCATGATTATTAAGGATTAACTATAATCACGCAGCGCATGTTAAACTTGAACAGAATAAACAGCATTGGCTATAAAACCACAAAAGATAACCTCACACAGAAACGGAGAACAGAAAACATGAATCCAGAAACCGTCACACTCTTCAATCAAGCCCTAGGCGTCGCGGGAGCGGTCGCCTGTCTCGGCTTGAGCGCGGTCGGCTCGGCCTTCGGCACCGGGTTCGCCGGAGCGGCGGCAGTCGGCGCTTGGAAAAAATGCTACGCCCAGAACAAACCGGCCCCATTCATCCTGCTGGGGCTGGTCGGAGCGCCTATCACTCAGACCCTCTATGGCATGATCCTCATGTTCATCATGTTCGGCAAAGCGCAAGCAGGTCTGCCGATGTTGATACTCGGTATTTTTGCCGGGCTCGGCATCGGCTTTTCGGCACTGTTCCAAGGCCGAGCCGCCGCCGCCGCTTGTGACGCCCAGGCCGAGACCGGGCAGGGGCTGACCAACTATTTTGGAGCGTTAGGCATCATTGAGACCGTTGCGATCTTCACAATGGTGTTCGCGCTGATCGCGGTGCTTCAGATCAAAGTCTAAACCGGTGAAAAGGTTTTACACTGCTGATGCGCTGAAAAGGCTCCCGGCCCGTCACAGTTCAATTGTCGGCATTGACTCGGACGGTTGCATGTTCGACACCATGCGCGTGAAGCAGCGCGAACACTTTCACCCGCTGATCATCCGCTTCTGGGGGCTGGAAGCTTGCGCACAGCAATTCCGCGCCTGCGCGGAATTCGTGAATATGTATTCCAAAAGCCGCGGCAGCAACCGCTTTTCGGCACTGCTGCGCACTTTTGAACTTCTGGCCGAGTATCCCGAGATACAAGAGAGTCGCGTCACACTGCCTGACCTCGCCGCCTTGCGCACCTATGTCAACTCCGGTCTGCCGCTAGGCAACCCCTCGTTGAAAGACGAAGTGGAACGCACTAATGACCGCGAATTGCAGCGGCTGTTGAAGTGGAGCTTAGCTATCAATGCCAATATCGCGGAGCGCATGCGGCCGGTGCCGCCGTTCAAATGGGCGCTCCAGTCTTTAAAACAGATCAGAGCCGAAAGCGACGCTATTGTGGTTTCTCAAACTCCCGAGGAAGCGCTGGTCAATGAATGGCGGAAGCATGGCATAGACGGTTATGTGGATTTCATAGCCGGTCAGGAACTTGGCGCCAAAGAGCAGCATCTGCGCCTGGCAACCGAAGGCAAATATGCCCCGGGGCGCATACTGATGATAGGCGACGCGCAAGGCGACTTGCTCGCGGCGCATAAGGCTGGCGCACTTTTCTATCCGATCATGCCGAACCGGGAAGAAGAATCGTGGGAACGCTTCTGCATCGAGGCTTACGCCCGTTTCATCAACAACAACTTTGACGGAGAATACAGCGCCGCTCTTATCCGCGCTTTTGAAGCCGCCTTACCAGACACCCCGCCCTGGATGTAGATGCTACGGCGCTCCAACATCTGCGGTTCGTATGGTAGGGACGCATCCCCGAGGCGTCCGCATAGCCGGAATCGGTATCGAAAGGATGCGTGATGGGATTTGAACTCGATCCCGATTCCGATAGCGACCCCGACACCGATGGCAACATGACGCAGTGGATTA
>CAZKZI010000007.1:0-44791 GCA_964557205.1 uncultured Lentisphaeraceae bacterium | reverse complement strand
CATCGGCAAAGACATCGTGCGTTTCCATTGCCTTTCCTGGCCGGCCATGCTTAAGACCGCCTCGTTTAAAACCCCCGACCAGGTCTTCGTCCACGGTTTCCTCACCGTCAATGGCGAAAAGATGAGCAAGTCAAAGGGCACCTTCGTCAAAGCCCGCACCTATCTCGACCACCTCAACCAGCAGGACTTGCGCTTCTATTACGCCTGCAAACTCAACGGCACCACCGACGACATGGATCTGAACCTCGGGGATTTCGTCAACCGCGTCAACTCTGACCTCGTCGGCAAAATCACCAATCTGGCCTCGCGCGGCGCCCAGATGTTGCACAAGCGCCTTGACGGCCAGACCGGTACGTTGGACGCAGCGGGTCGTAAACTGCACACGTGTGCCGTCGCCCGGGCCGACAGCATCGCCGCTAACTACGAAGCACGCGATTTCAGCAAGGTCATGACCGATATCCGCGATCTGGCCGATCAGGCCAATCAGTATTTCGACACCAAAGCCCCTTGGCTGCTGATCAAGACCGACCCGGAATCCGCGCGACAGGTCATGACTTCGGTCCTGAATGTTTTCCGCGTGCTGGCCATCTACTTGCAGCCGATAATGCCATCTTACGCACTTAAAACCGCACGACTTTTCAAAGAGGAAGAGTACACTTGGGATTCACTCGAACACACTATCGAGAACACACGCATCAACCCTTACGAATATCTCGCCACGCGTGTCGAGCCTTCCGCCGTCGACGCCATGATCACATCCAGCCGACTGCCCTGATGTTCCCGTAGGAGCTTCCCCTCCCCATTCCAACATTCCACCATTCAATCAGCTTACTCCCTGTGCGCAAAACTCTTCATTGGTTTGGCGTTATGCGCCTTTGGTCACTAACGGCGGCGACCGTGCCGATTGCCGTCGGTGCCGCGCTCGCGGCGCGGGCAGGACATTTCTCGTGGCTCATACTCGCCCTGACAATGGCAGGCGGCGTCTTCTTGCAGTTGTCAGCTAACCTGTTAAACACCTACGGAGACTTCCGCTCCGGCGTGGACACCCTCGAAAATCCGCCGAACGCCCCTCAACTGGTCTTTGGCGCGTTGCGTCCGGCGCAAGTCAAGGCCGCAGGCTTGGCAGCGCTCGCATGCGGCGCGTTTGCCGGGTTTGCCGCTGCCGCGCTCAGTGATTGGCGCCTGCTGCTGTTCGCTGCGGGGGGAGTCCTTGGCGCTGGCTGCTACACCACCGGCACACGCTATAAATATCTGGGCTTTGGTGTGCCGGCCGTCGCCCTGCTCATGGGTGTCCTGATGGTCACGGCCAGTTACTTCGCCCAGGCAGTCTCAATATCAGGTCAGAGCGTCATAGCTTCATTGCCGTTGGCCTGTCTGGTTGCGGCGATCATGCACGGCAACGATCTGCGCGACATCGCGTCAGACCGCGCGGCCGGCATCCGCACAACAGCCCTGATCATCGGCCCCGCGGCAGCCCGTTGGCTCTTCGCCGCCCTGCACATTGTCCCTTACCTCATCATTGTTGTTTCCGCTGTGGCGAACATACTGCCACGACTGACACTCGTGACTTTTCTAGCCCTGCCTTTGAGTGTTTATCTTGTGCTGGCCTGCTTGAAAGGCGAGGCCGGGATGTTGGAAGGTAAAACCGCTGGCACGCATCTGCTTTTCGGTGTGTTGCTGGTTGCCGCCTTAATGCTGTCAAACTGATGTTCCGCCAATGCCGCCGGTAAAAAATGCTCAAACACCGTGGCTCCCGTTTAAACCTGCAGGCACAAAAAAAGACCGTCCAGAAAGACGGCCTATAAAAAAATGGCGGGGACGACGGGATTCGAACCCGCGACCCCCGGATCGACAGTCCGGTGCGCTAACCAATTGCGCCACATCCCCGCAAAAAAGTAGATTCAATGTATCAAACACATGGCCTTCTGACAAGCGCCATAATGGTAGGGGTGCCCGGATTCGAACCGAGGACCCAGTGATTAAGAGTCACTTGCTCTACCAACTGAGCTACACCCCCATGAAGCATGGAGCGAGCGAAGGGAGTCGAACCCTCGACAACCACCTTGGCAAGGTGGCGCTCTACCAACTGAGCTACGCTCGCTTCAAAAACCAGGCAGGACTTTACCAGAACCTCCCCTGTGATGCAACAGGGGTTTTTAATTCCGTCGCACATTTTTCACTTTACCGATAAAGCCTCTGCTCACTAACGCCCAATAAGCACATGCACCTGCATGCCGCTTAACGTTCTTTTATGCCAAGGTTGCGGTACTGGATCTTCATCGGCGGCCCCGCATGCATCTGCAAGGTGATAAATCCCTTTTTCGGCATCATCTCCGGGCGGTGGTCGGTCAACTCGCACGTTTTCATGTTGTTCACGAACAAGGTTATGGTCGGACCTTTGGCGACAATGGTGTACTCGTTCCAGTCGTCTTTCTTAAAAACCTTGTCGCCCAACTCTTTGGCGTCGGCGAACCGCTCGACGGTCTTCTTGCCGTCAGCCGCAATCGTCACTTTTGCTCCGCGCTCGCCGACCAAATGCTGCTTGGGATGATACAAAAAGCCTACGAAGTTGCCGCCGCCGTTCATGTCGGCCTGATATCCCGTGTCGCCGAATTCTGCGTCCGCCGCCCGCACCTGGATGCCGGAGTTGGCCGACGGGCTGAGCTTGAACTCGGCGCGCATCTCAAAATCACCAGGCTGCCCGCCAGTCCATATCAGGTGGCTATTCTTGGTGCAGGGTTTCTCAACCGAACTCTGCGCCTGCAAAATGCCGTCCTTGACCTCCCACCAGCCGCCGCCGCCTTTCCACTGTCCCATGCTCTTGCCGTCAAACATGGGTTTGAAGTCTTGTGTGAACATTAGATTGCGTGTCGCTTTGATTGCAGCGGCGATCAGCGCTTTATCCTCGTTACGGCGCGCCCAAACCTGCGCCTGCTCAAGTCGCTCGATTTGAGTTTTGAACGGGATCGTGAAGCTTTGTTCAAGCTGCCGCACAAAACCGCGCAAAGCCAGGATCTTAAGACGCTCGCCCGGCGCATTCTGCGCAAAGGCGGCAACATCCTCCAGCGCGGCAGGCGTCTTCCAATCGACTAGCGCACGGACGGCGGCCTCACGCAGGGCGGCATCCGCGTTCTGCTTGGCGGCGGCGCGGGCAACCGCGAGCGCCTGATCATTATTGAGAGAGATCAGCACCTTGAAGAGCGCGAGCTTCTCCTCGCCGGCAGCGCTTTCGTAAGCCGCCTGAAGCGGAGCCATCGCCACCGGCAGCAAAGTTACGCCGCTCAGATGAACCGAATCGTTCTCGCGCACCTGCACACTCTTCTCAACGCCGTCGAAGGCATAGACCATGCGTAAAACTTTGGGCTTGCCGGGCGCTGGATCTTCTGAGAATCCGTCCCACTTGCAGAGGCGACCCGAAGCCTGGATAGTTATGGAACCGACATCCACAAGTTTCTGGACGTTCGCGGTGACATCCTTGACCAGATTATTCTCAAAATTACCGTAAACCGCACTTCGGATCAAAGTCTTGCCGCCGCGCGGCCGCGCATATCGGTTGCAGAGCGACGCGAGGGCACGGACAGCCGTTTCACTTTGCGGAGTCTTCTTGATAACCGCCAATAACGCCGGAATCTCCTTGGCGCTGCCGAGATCGCCCACCCCTTTGACGGCAGCATCGAGAATTTGCGGATCAACATCGGTTGTAAGCTTCACGAGCGATGGCACGGCAATATTCATGCGGCGGCGCATGGCCATGTCAATGCCGGCCAGACGCGTCGCGGCATCGCTGTCCGCCATCATGCTGAGCACGGCGTCATCGGCTGCCTTACCGGCAAAGCCCATAATTTCGTTTTGGGCCGCCGCGGCAATCCCCTCGTCGGCGTTCTTGGCCAGAGCCAGCAGCGTAGGGATGGCGGCGGGGGCGTTGAGGGTCGCCAGCGCCGCGGCCGCAGCTAGCCTACAGGTAACAGCGGCGGACCGCTCCCCTTGAGCCAGAGCCACGAGTGCTGGCACGGCTTCTAAATCACCGCGCTGACCTAGGATCGTCGCCAATTTACACTGTGTTTCAGGACTTTTAAACAGCGATTCTGCAAGCGCGGCAGCGAAAGCAACCGTAATTTTCCTGTCAGGCGGATAATCTAGTACCGTGCGCAGCGCCATATCCGACTTGTCGGAATCAGCACTAGCGATCATCTCCCGCCACAGTTTCAGACCGCGCCGACCTGAGCAGAGTATCTCGCCGCGCGCGGCAGCCAAGCGCACCGACGGACATACATTTGCCGGGCAAACGCGTATCTCCCTGAAATAAGCCGACGCCTTGGACGGCTTGTCCCGCGCGATAATCTCCGATCCCTCAAGATAAGCCTGCGCCGCCTTGGGGCATTTGCCGAGCCGGGCCTTCAGAGCCTTCATCGCCGACGGCCGGCCCAGCTTACCCAGTGCCCGCACCGCAGCTTCCTCCACCGCCGCGTCCCCGTCCGACATGCATTCAGCCAGAACCGCAACAGACTGTTCGCCGCCGCGGTTGCCCAGCGACTGCAACACACCCACCAGTGCAGGGCCACTTAGCCGTTGCGCCGCTTCGCATAACACGGTCTCGACGGATGGCTCGGGGATCATCTCAATTCCGTAGCGCGCAGCGTGGCGCAGGTGCGCCTTGTCGCTCTTCAGCAAGCCGGTCAGCGGCGCGATGGATTTGCGCGTACCGCACCATCCGAGGTTCTGGCAGGCGGTGACCATGTCGTTGTCAGATGTCTCAGCGTTCTGAATAACCTCGATCAGCTTGTCTTCATTCAGTAAAATCTCTTTATCCAGCTCGGCACGCAGGGTGAGTCCAGCTGTCAGAGAGAGAAACAACAGTACAGTTTTTTTCATGTTTATCCTTTAGTGAAGCTATCGCAGCAAAGAATTTTGCCCTCTGTTTTCGGGCTCCGCCCGAGTCAGTAGAATTAGATGATCTGCCAATCCTCACGGGCGGCGCGCGAGCGCAAACGGTTGGCCTGCTCGTCGTTGACGAATTCCTCTTTCACCGGATCCCATGTGAGATCGCGCTTCAACCACTGGGCGATGTTCGCGCAATGCACGGTGCTCATGGAACGGTGCATGATCTCCGGGCCGGCAATGGTGACGGTGCGGTTGCGCACGCAGGTGAAAAACTCTTTCATGGCTCCCACCACATGCCCGGTACGGGTCAGATAGTCCTGAAGTATCTTATTGTAATCTGACAACATCGCGGGATTGGAAACTTCCGGCCGCGCATAACCGTCGGCACACGAGCACCATTCTTCGCTACCCACATAGCGCACGCCGCAGGTGCCGCGCCAACCCTCCTGCTTCTGGATCATCTTGACCCCGTTGACGAAGGGCATCTCCATGCCGTCCGCCGTGGGCGTCGGCACGTAAGGGTAATGGGTGGGCGAGGAGTTCCGCATGCCGATCGCGTCGTGGCATTGCGCGAAGGTATGCGAGCCCCACTCTCCGATCACGCTGGTGTAGAAATCGTGCTGGTGATGCCATCCTCCACGCGTGTAGGCGATGTTGAAGGGCCGCCAGGGACAGGGTCCGAGCCAGCGGTCCCAGTCCAACTCCTGCGGATCGGGCAACGGCTGCTCCGGCAGCCACTCGCGGCTCATGTTGACGTTGCCCCACGGGGCAAGGTGCGCGTAAACCGTCTTGACCTCACCCAAACGCCCTAGGCGCAGCAGTTCGTTGCAGACAATGAAGTTAGCCTCGCTAAGACGCTGCATGCCAGCCTGATAAACACGGCCGTACTGCCGCGCGGCACGTACCACGGCCTGTCCCTCGGCAATCGTCATCGAGGCCGGCTTTTCAGTATAGACGTCTTTGCCGGCGCGCATGGCCCGGATCGAGACCGTGGCGTGCAGACGGTCGCTGGTGGCGGTCAGAATCGCGTCTATGTCCGGCCGCGACAGCACCTCCATCATCTCGATGTAGGTCTTGCAGTCTTTGTTGCCGTATTTCTGGTTGGTCATGGCCTTGATTGCCTCGCGACGCTCACGCCGCACGTCGCAGATGGCCACGAACTGAGCCTGCGGGTCGGGCAGGATCCAACTGCATAAATCCGAGGTGCCACGACCACCCAGCCCTATACCGGCCATGACAATCCGCTCGCTAGGCGCCACCGCGCCGTCACGTCCCAGAGCCGAAGCCGGTATGAGCGTTGGCATTGCCGCGGCCCCGCACACGGCTAACGACCTCTTAAGGAAACGGCGCCTGCTGATCCCCGCACCAGAAGCTTCCATGACCCGACCGGATGCTAAATCCTTCATAGCTTATCCCCTTCACTAATAATGTTACCGACACTTGCAAAAACTAGAGGTTTTGCAAGAAGCTCGTTGCTGATTGCCGATTGCTAAGATATTATATGATACTACTTTCGTTTTAAGCGCGTCTTGTAAACCTGCCTTGATTATGTGTAGAAATT
This sequence comes from uncultured Lentisphaeraceae bacterium, assembly GCA_964557205.1. Taxonomy (GTDB): domain Bacteria; phylum Verrucomicrobiota; class Kiritimatiellia; order RFP12; family UBA1067; genus JAQVQN01. The sequence goes on along the minus strand of CAZKZI010000007.1, from coordinate 38,349 downwards.
CCGCATCAAGCAGCCCTTTCAGTCGAGCGTCAAACATGAAGATTACCCGCTTTGCGAAAAACACAGGGACGTTTCATCTGCTTGGGACAGACCGCTGCGAATTGCCAGAGAGGCAACGAGTTTCCCGCCGGTCTGCGCGCTGCCGCACAACACCTTGCCGCCGGCGGCCGTCTTTTTACCGCTTCGCCGCCTGTCGGAGGCCTTTTAAAGAAACCTCAACCATACGGGCTGCCGTGTCTTCGCGCGGCGAACCTCCTTTACGCGGTTGAATCTCGTAACCGCCGTTCTCGAAACTCGCCGTCAGGGGCACATAGCCGCAGGATCCCATGGCCAGCGTGACCGGCCACGTGTTTTTGACCGGTGATTTTTTCTTGATCTCCAAACCGATTTCCGTAAACGGTTCGCCGGGAAGCGATGTCGCCGCAAACCCGTCGCCAATGGCCAGCGTGACGACCTTGTATATCCGCTCTTTACCTTTTAAGCTCGACGGATAAGCCACGACCTGTTCCGAGAAATAACGGAGAACCTGATCATCGCCTTTCGCCAGCCCCTCGCTGGTTTGATCTCCAGTTGTGGCGCGGGCCGGCACGTGCGCCAGGATATCCTGCGCATCGTCAATCATCTTTTTCGGCAGCACGCGGAAGGGAATGGCGAAGTCCTGGCTCACGACAGACAACGTATCGGTCTTCAGTGGTTCGAGTTTGTTCAATTGACCGAGAACAATTTCCCCATAGCCTTTACCGATCCGGCACGCTTCGGCGTACTGGGTCTGGTTCGCGCCGGTGGAGGTGTCGAAATGATTGATGTTCCCGGAACAGCCGGCGAGAGTCATCACAAAAATATCGTAGCCCAATCCATTCTGGACGGTCCGCGCCAGTCGCCCCGGCCAATCCGCCGACACCAGACTCAGCCCGACCGTGTCGGAGTGATTGACGATGTTGGCGATTACCGCCACTGTACGTCCGTTCTGCTCCACAGCCAACACGCCGATGTCACGATCCACAGGCCCTTCGGGCTTGACGATTTCCGGATTCAATTTTCCGGGGTTGGTCATCACCTTGCCGTTTTTCATCCAGTACCGGCGGTTGTAGGCATACGGGTTGTTGTTCGCCACGCCCAGCCTGAGAGTGGCCGGGGCAAGATTTCTCTCCGCCAGCAGCACCGTCTCCACCGTCTTCTTCTCCAGCATCTCCATATACCCGGGATCCGTCAGCTTCGAGCGTTTCTTGCTCGTATACGGGGCGGTGTGCGTGTGGATCGCCGAAACGATCAACCCGTTGCCGTGCCGGAAGCCGGAGCGTTTCAGGCGGCGGAGGATGTTTTCCGCAGTCTCGGCTTCGATTATGCAGGTGTCGAGCGTCACAAACCCGCCGACTGTCTCGCCCAAGCGGAAAAGGACGCACTTCACATACAGGTCGTCCAGCACGCCCTCGTTCGGACGCGGGTTGAAATAACCCGCCAGCGGAAGGCCGCGCTCTGGCGTAATGATCGCCTGTGAAAAACCGGCTTCAAACGTGTTTTTGCCGGTTTCGTTTTCCGCAAACCCAACAAACGACAGGGATAGAAAACTCGCAAACAGAAATTCGACCGCACTTTTTTTCATATGAACCTCTTTTAAACGCCACCACCTTGCCCCCCCCATGCAGAGCACTTAATGATATAATGTAACAGCCGGTAAAAGTTGTCAACCGTTTCCCTTGGTGGACTTACCCCAATTTTTCAGGGGTGAAAATTATGGCTTGTTCGCTCTTGCCTTCAGTGCCTGCAATTGGTAGATTATATGTTTCATCAGTGCGGACTGCCGAGTGGCACCTCCGTGCGGAAGCGAACAGCGGCGGACTTTACATTGTCTGTCCGTTAAAGCGGATTGCATCACAGGACTTGCGCACAAGCAGACCGAACAACCACAAATGTGGTCAGGGCTTTCAGCGTGGTCCGCAAGAAAGCGAGAATCATATGGAAATGCCTGTTTCGAGCCTCACAGGGCTCACCCTCAAAGACCTGCTGGACGCGGGTCTTCACTTTGGACATCAGACCAAGCGCTGGAACCCAAAAATGAAGCGCTATATTTTTGACAAGCGCAACGGGATCCACATCATCGACCTCACGCAGACGATGACCCTGATTGATGAAGCCGCCCAATTCCTGCGCGACACCGTCCTCAGCGGCAAGAAAGTCTTTTTCGTGGCCACCAAAAAACAGGTTCAGGAGGTCGTCAAAGAGGCTGCCGTGGCCTGCGGGCAGTTCCACATGACCGAGCGTTGGCTGGGAGGCACACTGACCAACAACCAGACCATCCGCCGTAGCATCAAGCGCATGCGCCAGATCGAAGCGATGGGACGTAACAATAACGGTGTGCTCTCAGTTCACAAGAAAGAGGCGTCAAGCCTCCGCCGCGAGTTGGACAAACTCCAGAAGAATTTAGGCGGCTTGGCGGAGATGGACGCCAAACCCGGTGCCCTGTTCATTGTCGATATATGCCGCGAACAAAACGCGGTGGACGAAGCCCAACGTTTGGGCATACCGATCGTGGCTCTGGTTGACACCAACGCCGACCCCGACCCGATCGAATATGTAATCCCTTGCAACGACGACGCGGTTCGCGGCGTCAAGATGATCGTCGACGCCTTCGCCAATGTCATTAAATCCGCCAACGACGAGTATTCACGCATAGCGACCGAACGCCAGCGCCAGAAGGAAGCCGAACAGGCCAGCCAAGATGCGCAGGATCGCGCTGCCAAAAGAGCGCGCAAAGATCAAACCGCCGACACCGATAAGGACAAAGACAAGGCCAGGGACAAACTGACCGAAACCCGTAAGCGCGCGGCCAAGGCCGCCAAAGAGGCGGTTGCGGCCAAAGTCGCCGCAGTCGATACCGGACCCGCTCCTAAGCCCGCAACTGACTCCGAGCCGGCCAAGAAGCAGGAGACGGCCAAAGTCGCCGCAGTTGATACCGGATCCGCTTCTAAGCCAACAACTGACTCCGAGCCGGCTAAGAAGAAGGAGCCGACTAAGAAGAAGGAGCCGACCAAAGTCGCCGCAGTCGATGCCAAACCCGCTCCTAAGCCCGCAACTGACTCCGAGCCGGCCAAGAAGAAGAAGCCGGCCAAAGTCAGCACCGCGCCTGAGGCCGCCGCCCCTGCCGTAGCCGCCGCTGAGGCTGCCGCCCCTGAGGCCGTAGTCAAGGAAATCGTAATAGCACCAGCTGCCGCGGAATGATATCATCCGCGCCCCGACCCAGGCTGGGGCGCACGCACTTAAAAGTTTAAAAGCTAGGAATTAACAATGGCTGACATCACCGTCTCAATGATTAATGACCTGCGCCAGCGCACCAACGCCGGCATGATGGATTGCAAAAAGGCCCTCGCCGATACCAATGGCGATATTGATGCCGCGATCAAAATCCTGCGCGAGAAAGGTCTGGCGATTCAGGTCAAACGCGCCGATAAAGAGTCCAACCAGGGCATTGTCAAGGCTATCGCTTCAGCCGACAGCAACACCATTGCCATGTCAGAGGTCAACACCGAGACCGACTTCGTTGCCAAAACCGACAACTTCAAGAATTTTGTTGAGGCGGTCACTCGCAAGGTTCTCGAAGGCGTGCAGGACATCGGCGAGGCCATGCGCGAAGAGCTTATGACCATCGTCGCCCAGACCGGCGAGAACGTCAAGATCCGCCGCACAGCGCTCTTCACCTTGGGCGGAACTGGAAAAGTCGCCTCGTACATCCACATGGGCGGCAAGGTAGGTGTGCTGGTCGAGGTCGGCTGCGGCAAGGCCGAAACCGTCGCCAGCGAGGCCTTCGGCGAGTTGGTCCATGATCTAACGCTCCAGGTCGCAGCCGCGGCTCCTCGCCATCTTGTCTCCGACGAGGTGCCGGAAGAGGTCATCGAGAATGAAAAAGAGATCGCCCGCAACAGCGACCGCTTCAAGGGCAAATCCGCCAATATCATGGAAAACGCCCTCAAGGGCATCGTCAACAAGTTCTTCTCTGAAGTCTGTCTGGTCAACCAGCCTTTCGTCAAAGAACCCAAGCAGACAATCACCGACATAGTCAAAGCTTGCGAAAAAGCCACCGGCGACACGATCGTCATCAAGCGTTTCGTGCGTTTTCAGCTCGGTGCGTCATGAAAACTTCGCGACTCGGATGAACCACTGGGGCTTACAGGCCGGGGTCTACCGCCCCGGCCTTTTTATTGCAAATCCGACATACCGTTAAAACCGGTTGCCCTGAAAGGATGGCAACGGCTATACTCAAGTTGTATTTCCTTGGAGTTTCTGCCAATGACTCAAAACACACTGCCGTTCACCTTGGAGCAGATCGAACAGATCGCGCAAGATTACCCCACGCCTTTTCACATATATGACGAGAAAGGAATCCGCGCCAATGCCCGGCGCTTGCGGGCTGCCTTCGCCTGGAACCCGGGGTTTAAAGAGTATTTTGCAGTAAAAGCCTGCCCCAACCCTTTTCTGATGAAAATGCTCATGCAGGAGAGCTTCGGCATGGATTGCAGCTCGTTGCCGGAGCTGTTGCTCTCGGAACGAGTCGGCGCCACCGGCGAGAACATAATGTTCACCTCCAATGACACTCCCGCTGAAGAATATGTCACCGCCAAAAAACTCGGGGCTATAATCAATCTCGACGACATCTCGCACATCCCTTTCCTTGAAGAGTGCGCCGGATTGCCGGAGATGGTCTGTTTGCGCTACAACCCCGGCCCGCTTAAGGGCGGCAACGCCATCATCGGCCATCCAGAACAGGCGAAATACGGTTTTACCCGTGACCAGTTGTTTGATGGCTACCGCCAGCTTAAGGAAAAAGGCATCCGCCGTTTCGGCCTGCACACTATGGTGGCTTCCAACGAATTGAATCCGCAATATTTCATCGACACCGCCGAAATCCTGTTCGATCTAGCGGCAGAGATAGCGCAAAAAGTCGGTGTCAGTTTCGAGTTCATCAACATGGGCGGCGGCATCGGCATTCCTTACCGCCCTGAGCAAGAGGCGGTGGACCTGAAATTGGTCGGTGAAGGTTTGCGCAAAGCTTATGAGGAACGGCTGCTGGACAAAAGACAGCCAGACCTTAAGATATATCTTGAATGCGGACGCATGGTGACCGGCCCTTACGGGTATTTGGTTTCTCGCGTGCGCCACATCAAAAAGACCTACAAGAACTATGCCGGCCTTGATGCTTGCATGGCCAACCTCATGCGCCCCGCGCTTTACGGTGCTTATCACCATATCTCAGTGTTGTCAAAAGTGGGGCAGCCCTGTGACACGCTTTATGACGTGACCGGATCGCTCTGCGAAAACAATGACAAGTTCGCGATCGACCGGCTTTTGCCGCCGTTGGCCCCCGGCGATCTGGTGGTGATCCACGACGCCGGCGCACACGGTCACGCTATGGGTTTTCAATACAACGGCAAATTGCGTTCCGCTGAACTGCTGCTGCGCGAGGATGGTTCTGTCACGCAGATCCGTCGCGCCGAAACCCCGGAAGACTACTTCGCGACCTTGGACTTCGGTGCCCTGGCCGCTTTTAATGCCTGACCTTCTCTTTCCCTGATCGCGATAAGCTCTTTCATCACATTCGCCATGCCGCCCTGCCAATCCGGCAGTCCGAACCCGTCGTGCAACTGTCGGTAAAGCATGAAAAGCTCATTGTAAACTGCGATGTTTGACGGTTCAGGATTATAAATTTTGCCTCCGGTGCGGCAGAGCTTGGACTGCGCCTCCGCCATATCCGTAAAACAATTGGCCGCCATCGCGCCAAACAAGGCCGCACCCAGCGCACAGGTCTGCTCCGACACCGAAACCTCTAACGGCACGTTCAGCACATCGGCGTAAACCTGCATCAAAAAGGAATTCTTAGATGCCAGCCCGCCGCAGGCCGTGACCTGCTTCACCTTGACACCGTACTCGCAAACCCGCTCGATGATCATGCGGGCTCCGAAAGCCGTGGCCTCAATCAACGCCCGGTAAATTTCTGCCGCTGTGGTTCGCAGCGTCTGGCCGAGAAGCATTCCCGAAAGCCTCGGGTCAGTGAGCGGACAGCGGTTGCCGTTGTTCCAGTCCAGCGCCAGCAGACCGCTCTCACCCGGCCGCTGCCGCGCCGCCAGCTTGTTCAATGACGCGAATTTTTCATCGTTTGTGCGACCCAAACTCTGCGGTGCCAGATTGTTGACGAACCAAAGAAAGATGTCACCGACAGCCGACTGTCCAGCCTCGATGCCGTAATAGCCAGGCAGCACGGAACCGTCAACAATGCCGCACACACCGGGTATCTCGCCGATGCGGCTGCCGTTGCCTGCCACCATCAGATCACAGGCACTCGTTCCTAATATTTTTACCAGCACGCCTTCGCTGCAACCGGCGCCGACCGCGCCCATGTGCGCGTCTAAGGCGCCCACTGCCACGACTGTGCCTTCTCTAAGCCCGGTGCGCCCGGCCCACTCGGCGCAAATGACTCCGGCCGAAGCATCCGACGTGTGCGCTTCGTCGTAAAGCCTTCCGCGCAAATCCGACAGCGCGGGATCGAGCGCGTCCAAAAACTTTTCGTCCGGCAAACCGCCCCACTCCCGGCTGAACATAGCCTTGTGTCCCGCGGCGCAAACGCTGCGCCGAAGCCCCAAAGGGTCGCGATTGCCGGTCAGAACCGCCGGTATCCAGTCGCACAGCTCGACAAAGCTGAATGCCGCCGCGAAAACATCCGGGTCAACGCGCAGGCAGTGCCAGATTTTGGCCCAGAACCACTCCGACGAATAGGTGCCGCCGCAAACGGCCATGTATTGAGGGCGCGTCGCCAGCGCTTTGGCGGTTATCTCAGCCGCCTCGGCATGGCTGGTGTGATCCTTCCACAACCAAGCGTAGGCATTGGGGTTGTCCTTGAACTGCGGCGACAGCGCCAGTGCCTGCACCTCGCGATCCACCGGCAGCGGCGTCGAGCCGGTGGTGTCGACCCCGATGCCGACAATCAGCTCCGGACGGAAAGATGCCTCCGCCTCCCGCGCCTTGGCGATCCCTTGCACGATGATCGTTTCCAGCCCCGCAAGATAGTCCGCCGGATGCTGCCGCGCCAGATTCGGGTCGCGCCGGTCGGTGATCACCCCCATATCACCGGACGGGTAATTGAAAACATGCGACGCCACCTCGCCGCCGCTAACAAGGTTGACAATCAACGACCGGCACGAATTCGTGCCGAAATCCAAACCCATCGCATACTTGGTATCCATACTCCTCCTTTATAATCATCAATCGCCAATAATTCCACTTTTTCATGCTCACTGCTGACTGCCAGTCCGTCCTCCGTAAAAAGGTTCACATAGTACACGCTCGTGCCTGCAGGCAGCTCCGCCACGACCGTGCCTTTGTCCAGAACGTCAACCGGCACCGGCGTTGCGACCCACAACCGCTCCTGCCATTTGCCTCTGCCTGTGGTGTGGTTCAATGCGGCCTTGACAACCGGGCTGGCTCCGTTGACGAAAGGTAAACGGAAGAATCCCAAAGGCTGATCCAGCGGGTCGCGTTCTCAACCCCCATCTTTTCGAAATTTCCCAGCCAGGCCGAGTTGTCGCCGAGAAAACCGCCTGCAAGCCGTTCGTAGCATATTCCGTCGCCTCAAACATCTGCGGCGGCTCAAAGAGCGCGTCGACATCCCACGGCACGCCGGTGTTTGAAAACCCCGCCGTTACAGCGCAACAAAACCCGGTCAAGACACAACCGCCTAATTTCCAGTCCATCAACCACCGCCTCGCATAGAATACGCAACTGAATCACCTTTTTATCAACAAATTAAGCTAATTATAATTCGTCTCATTCGGTTAATTCGTTGATAACCGTTACCACCTCGTTCATTACCGGAACCCCGGGCGGGAGAATCTTCACTCTTTCACTCTTCACTCCCATTGTTGCCCAGCATTCGTCTTGGGAGACAAGGACAGCCAACGCGCGTAAGCGCCGCATGGCACGGGCATAACGTCCGGCGCGCCGGTCAGCAGCATCTCGCCCGACTCCTGCCGTCCGCCCAACCCGTCGGTCGCCTGCCCCAAAACATTCTGAAGCGCCACCGGCGTGTAACCGGGTGTGTGCGCGCTGAGAAGGAAAAAAAGCGGAGAGTCGCTCAACAGTCGGCGGCACAAACCCAAGGTCTCCGGCAGATCTTTCTCGATCTTGTACATCTCGTTGTTCTGGCCGCGACCGAAGGTCGGCGGGTCGAGAATCACCGCGTCGTAGACGCGCCCCCGCCGCACCTCGCGGGCAAGAAACTTGTGCGCGTCGTCAGTAATCCAGCGGATCGGCTGATCAGATAATCCATTGAGCGCGGCATTCTCACGAGCCCACTGCACCATGCCTTTGGAAGCGTCAAGATGGCAAACCTCGGCCCCGCCGAGCGCCGCCGCCAGAGTCGAACCGCCAGAGTAGGCAAAAAGGTTGAGAACGCTCACCTTGCCGCGCCCGCCAGCCCGCGCCGCGCCCACCTGCCCGCGTATCCACTGCCACTGCGCCCGCTGTTCCGGAAAAATACCGAGGTGGCCGAAATCAGTCCCCGAAAGCTTGAAACGCATTTCTGCCGCGGTTATCTCCCACGCGCCAGGCAACACGCCGCGATTGTGCCACTGGTTGCCTTCAGCACGATCAAAGGATGCCTGCGCAACACCCCATACCGTCTCACCGCGCGCGGGTGTCCAAACCGCCTGAGAACATGGCCGGGACAGCACATAACGGCCGAAGCGCTCCAGCTTTCGGCCGCCGCCGCTATCTAACAATTCATAATCGTCCGCCACTTTCAACCTCTCCCCCATCCGCTTACCTCAAAAGCAATAATCGCACTCACACCTCGCTAATAACTTCCGCACACTCATTGGGGCCACAACAGCAAAACCGCCATCGCGACAAAAAAAACGCCCAGCAGGATTTTGACCGCCACCAGATTCCTGCGGCTCCACGCGATCAGCGACTTAAGCTCCATGCCACGATGGAAACAGATGAAAACCACCGCCAACGGTAAGACAAAAAGCAAATTGTATGTTATCAGCAACAGCCAGAAATAAAACTCCGTGCAATCCTGTTTCAGCATGTACATCAGAACCGGCACGTAACTCTGCCCCGTACACACGCTCTCCAAGATCGTCACCCCGGCTCCGGTCACAAATCCTCCCAGCACCGGCCCGCCCCAGCCCAATCGGCTGTTCATGAAACGGTGGATGCGCTCTTTGGTCTTTTTGGGGATCTGCAGCGTCACGTCGGAGGGGCGTTGCGACTTGCGGAACCGGAATGCGTCGCGGAAAGACAGGTAGGCCAGCGGCAGCATGCACAGACCCATTATGGTTTCGACGATCTTCTTGGTCAGCGCGAAATTAGGCGCCTGACGGAAAGCGTACATGAAACCCAGACCGAGACCGGTGTAGACCAAGAACGAAGCGGAGATAAACGAAAGGCCCACCAGCAGCCGCGTGCGCGTGGCGGCCTTGGTCACCACCAGCACGCTCATGAAGAAGATCAGCGTGGAGATCGCGCACGGATTTAACCCGTCCAACAGACCGCCCGCGGCAACCACAGAAAAGGTCAGCCCGCTCGCCCTCTGCCGCACTATTTCGACCTCGGCCTCCTCTTCTTCACTGTCAAAAGGCGACCGCGGTGTCTTCCATCCCGGCTCACCGCGCTGCCGCAGCGCCGCCGACACGCACTCGACCAGTCCGGTGGACGCCGCCTCATATCCCGAAATAAAAACCGTGTGGTCAACCACCAGCGACACCCGTCCGTTATCGGTGTTGCCGCAATTGTCCTGATAGGCGATCAGCAGCGGTATGGTCTCGGCCTGTGTCGTGTCGTGGCTGAACAACTCATACGCACCGCTGAAACGCGACCGCAGCGCCGGCAGCACTTCCTTCTTCACCTTGTCGCATTCGGAGCACCCCGGCGCGTAGAAGAAATCCACCCTGACCTGACTGTCAATACCGGCGCGCGCGCAAGTCGTGAGACTTGCCAACGCCCAAACCGCAACCAGAATCTTTTTGTTAATCAACATTTTAGAACCAAAAAAGATTATATCGTAAATCATGTTCTCTAAAACAAGCTTTTAACAGAGCGCGTTCAGCACCGTCTTGAAATCAACAGGCAAAGGCGCTTCAAACGCCATCTGCTCCCCGCTCAAAGGATGCCTGAACGCCAGACAGGACGCATGCAGCATCTGCCTGTCAGGCACCACCGGCAAGAGCTTGTCCGCAGCCGGACGTCCGTAAAGCGCGTCACCCGTGATCGGACATCCTAGCGAGTGCATATGGACGCGTATCTGATGTGTGCGCCCGGTCTCAATCCGGCAGCGCATTAATGTCACCTTGCCCAGCACACGCTCCACCTCATAATGCGTGACCGCTTTCTTGCCGTTCCGCTCAATCACCGCCATCTTTTTGCGGTGCACAGGATGCCTGCCGATCAGCGAGCAAACACTACCTGCAAGCTTGGGCGGCCCGCCGTGCACCAACGCCTGATACTCTTTGGCCATCCCGCCGCTTTGAAACAACCGTACCAACCCCGCCATAGCGGCATCATGCTTGGCCACCACCAGCAGCCCCGAAGTATCTTTATCCAGACGGTGTACGATCCCAGGACGCTCTACGCCGCCAATCCCACCCAGATCGCGGCAGTGCCACAGCAACGCATTCACCAAAGTGCCTGCGGCATGACCAGGTGCCGGATGCACCACCATCCCCGGCGGCTTGTTCAGCACCAGCAGATCGCTGTCCTCATAAATTATTTCGAGCGGAATGTTTTCCGGTGCCGGCGCGGCCGGCGCGGGCACCGGCACAATGACAGCAAACATCTGCCCGGACTTGATTTTGTCGTTAGCTTTGACTGCCACGCCGCCGCAGGTAACAAAGCCTTCTTTTATCAGAGCTTGCAAACGTGCTCGGGAAAGCCCCGCAGCCTGCGTTGCCAACCAAGCGTCCAATCGGCCCGCCACGCCTTCAGGTACCGTGAACGACAAAACCGTCCCGCAGGCATCGTCTGAATCGATTGACTCGATTCCTTCGATTCCTTTGCCGACCAATTCTTGTGACTCTGTAGCCATCTTGTTCATTCGTGGTTTCAAAAAGAACCATTTTCTGCATGAAACTCAAACAGGAAACCGCCGTCACGCGCCAGATCCAAAGCAACGCGCACGTCAGGAGCTTGGCCGCCGAAAGACTCGCGGACCACCGCGCCCGCCTCGCCGACCGCCGGATCACGCGTGATCTCCACCGTATACTTTAATACCCGCAACTCAGCGGGCATGCGCAGCCACAGATCCTCAAAACGCACAGTCAGCGTGCGGGGCTCGCCCGTGATCCCGCCGACCGTCCAAATATCTCCCTGCCTTACAGCCGCCACCATGAACTGGCCGGGCTCACCCCGCATAACCCGGAAATCGTCCGCAGCAGCGCCGCGCCGGGCCAGCAGGTCAAACGCCTCGCGATAAGCGGGTGTCAGGCATTCGCCGAAAATAGTCTCAGGCAAAGAAGCCTTGGTGAAAGGTGTCTTCAAGAAAAGCAGGTCAACTCCGGTTCGGCCGTCCTTCACATCCAGCAGATCAAGTTGCCCAAGAGCGTCAAAACGTTTTTCAGCCAAGTCGCCGGGACGGTCAAAAAACACCATGTGCCAACCCGCGCCGCGGTGCCAGCAGGCGACCGTTTTTCCAGACGGAGTGAAAAACACCTGCGGCAGATTGTTGCCTGCCGTCTCTCTCGTCAACCTTACCGCCCCCTCTGTAAAACGGGGCTCTTCGGTATCCGCACTGATTTCATCCTCATGGTCGCAAGGCGCGAACGAGCAAAATGCGCTCATGTCCGTTATCCGCACACAGACGTCAAAAACACGTCCGGCAGGCGCGGCAACCCCAGCCCTGACCTCACGCCCGGCACCGAGCGCGGTCTTTGGACAGTGCCGCGTTAAACCGACCAGCCGCAGACCGTGCGCGGGAATTCCGCCGCCTGGAACTTTGCCTAAAGGCGAGGTGTCGAGCACCGCTTGCCCATCATACCAGACACGCCAGATCGGGCACCCGGGATATACCGTCGCGTCCGCCCATACAGTTTCCACCGCCAATTCCGCACACACTCGCTTCGAAGGCGAAACCAGCTCAATCGTAGGAGTGCTAGGTCTCATGCTTCCTATACGTCCCGTTTTGCCGGGTTATCGGTATTGATCAAAGTTTCAGCTTTGAAAAAGCGTCGCCGAGGCTGCCCAGAGAGTCGCCGCTTTTGTTTCCTGCCAACCACGCCGACAAGTCATCGCCGTCTTCACCAGCTCCCCTTGTCTCCCATTTGGACGGCAGCGTCAACGAGATACGGTCTCCCTCTACAGCCTTGACCACTACTTGGATCGAGCTTGACGGCGGGAAACTCCTTTCGAGTTTTGCCGCCGGGTTACCGCCCTTGGGAATATCGGTCTCGCTGATATGCAGCAGTCCTGTCTTCTCTTCTGAAAGACGCACAAACAGGCCGAAAGGCTGTATGGACTCCACGATGCCCTCGACTTTGGAGCCGGGCGCCAGTTCGCCGGGATTGAGCGCCTTGACCCGCTCGTCCACAGGCTTCAGGCTTATACGACGACGTTCAACGTCAATGCTGTCGACCTGCAGCATCAGCTCCTGCCCCTCGGACACGACCTCGCGGACAGACATAATTCGTCGACCGTTGCCCAACTTGCCAATCGGTATCAGCCCCTCGACACCCGGGATGATCTGCGCGAAAGCGCCAAACCGTTCCAGCTTGGTGATCTTGCCGATGAACACCGCGCCTTGAGGAAAACGCGCCACCGCATCGTCCCACGGATCGCCCTGCGCCCCGCGCAGGCTCAGAGATATGCGGTTACGGTCCCAGTCCAGATCTTTGATCTGCACATCCACCTTGTCACCAACCTTAACCACATCCTCGGGCTTGACATCGCGCGCCCAAGCCACCTCCTTGAGCGGTATCAGACCCTCGGCGCCGCCGAGATCAACAAAAACGCCGAAATCGACAATATGCGTGACCGTACCCGTGACGACCATGCCGACATACAAATCCTCGATCAACTCCTTGCGCTGCTCCTCGCGCTCCTGTTCAAGCAGCGAGCGACGGCTGACGATCACGTTGGAACCGCGATCATCCTCGCCGTACTCCGAGACAAGGAAGTTGAATGTTTTGCCGATATACTCCGCGCCCTCCTGCCGGAACAGGCTTATCTGAGAAAAGGGGCAGAAAGCGCGTTTGCCGGCTATCGACACCTCATACCCGCCGTTGATCTCCTTCTCGACTTTGCCCTCAACCGGCATCTGCCGCCCGTAGGCGTCCGCGAGGCTGCGGTCAACCACCTGCTTGGCGCCCAAGCTCCCCGAGAACAGAAAAACCCCGTTCTGCATGCCGGCGAAGATCACCTCGACCCTATCACCGACCTTGCACCGCAATGTTCCGTCTTCATTGGTCATGTCAGCCAGTGGCACCAGCCCCTCGCGCTTAGCATTGACATCCATGGTCACATACTGCTGGGAGATGTTGCTAACCGTCCCGCTCACACGGTCGCCGGGGTTGAAGCCCTTGCGGTAAACACTCAACTGTTCGTTAAGCAGATCTTCGAAATCCGCCATAGATACTTTTTGGTCGCTCATTTTTACTCCGAAAAGTTGTTAGCATACGCCATTTTTAACCCGTATTGCAATCTGTAACCTGCTAAACCGCCGCTTCACTATTATGCCAAGCGCGCGACCCCGTTATGGAGAGTGAAGTTCCTAGTTCCTATTCACCATTCACCATTCACCATTCACTACATCTCTAGCTTGCTTTAAACTAAGCCTTTTTTATATACTTTAATGACTTGGAGACATTCTGAATGTCACGAGGCCGAACATCAGAGAGGGGGATCGGCGTGCCACAAGCGATTTGCAGCATAGCCTGAACCAAAAAAGTTGCGTAAACGTTTAGTTCGCATATTATTATCCACATGTGAAGGTGAATCAGCATGAAACGTATCATCCAATGTCCGCAGTGTGAAGCCAAACTTTCAGTTTTTGATATCGGCAAGCCGATCAGCCAGAAGTGCCCAAAATGCGGCAATTCCATCGATGTCGAGTCTGAAGAACCTTCCCGTGATGATAAAAAAGACCAAAAAGATAAGAATGCCGACGGGACATCCGCTGTGCCTGATAAGAGCCTGTCGGCAGACAGCAACGCCAAAAATGATAAGCCGCCCGAAGGTAAAGCAAACATCGAGGCTAAGAAAGCGGACGACAAAGACGACCCCCCAAAACCCCCGGCACACACTCCGTTATCCACAAATGTTTTCGACGCTTTGTCGGCTCATGCACCTGCCGGAACCGGCGGATTGTTCAAAGCCCTTGTAATCGGCGCATTAATCATCATTATTGCCATGCAGATGATCACCAAACTCACTGCCGACAAACATTACAAGAACCTCATCGAGCATCTGCAATACATCGAGAAGAACCTCGGCAATTGACAGTCTCGAATAAACAAGAAAATAGCCTTCAATTATGGATAACGATAACATCGAAAAAAAAATCAAGGAAATGATTGTCGGACGGCTGTTCCTCAGCGTTGCCCCCGAAGACATCATTGCCGACGCTTCTCTGATCGACACCTACGGCGTTGACTCCGTCTGCCTGCTCGAGTTGGTGGTCGGACTGGAAGAGGCCTTCGGCATTATGGTAGAGGATGGCGATTTTGACCTGCGCCACTTTATATCCGTCGCAGCTTTGCGGGATTTTGTCAAGGCCCGTCTATGAAACAAGGATAGCCTGTCATGAGTGATCTTTGCCCGTGCGGCAGCGGACTTGCGTTTGAAGCCTGCTGCGAAAATTTCCTGCTCGAAAAAGCAAAACCGCCGACCGCTCAGGCGCTGATGCGCTCACGCTACAGCGCCTACGCCATGGGCGCGGTGGATTATCTCTTCAAAACTTCCGGCCCGAAAGTCCGCAAGGAGTTCGATGCCGAAAACACCAAGAAATGGTCGGAATCCGCCGAGTGGCCCGGCATCGAGATTCTCAACGAACAAGGTGGCGGCGAGGCTGATGAATCAGCCATCCTCGAATTCATCGCCCACTACTCCGTCAACGGCACGACGTTCGACCACCATGAGAGCGCGACATTCGCCAAAAAGAACGGCGGATGGATTTTCATGGACGGCAAAATTTACGGTCCCGATCCTGTGCGGCGTGAGCACCCGAAAGTCGGCCGGAACGACCCCTGCCCGTGCGGCAGCGGCAAAAAACACAAGAAATGCTGTTACAATACCGCACAATGAACATCAAGGCGGTAATCTTTGATCTGGACGGCACCTTGGTGGATACGGAAATGCTCTGGGCGGATGCCATATCCGCTTACCTCGGCGACCGCCAATGCTACTGTCTGCGCGATACCCTCCTTTCGATTGTCTTCGGCCACTCATGGACAGACATTTACCTGGAACTGACAAAACGTTTTCCACCAATGTCTAAAATCTCGATGCACGCAATGGCCGATAGCCTGCGCGATTATTATCTCCGTTTGCGGCAATGTAGCGAGAATGTGGTGATCGAATCATCGGTTTGTCTACTGAAAAAACTTGCGCAGGACTATCCGGTCATCGTCGTATCAGGTTCTCCGCATAAAGATGTGCAGGAGGCTGTAACACTTATGGGCGCCGAAGACATGGTCAAGTTTGTTCTGGGCGCTGAAGATTATTACCCCGGCAAACCCTCCCCCGCCGGTTTTTTGGCTGGCGCAAAAAAGCTGGGCGTCGCGCCAGGAGAATGCCTGGTCTTTGAGGATTCACAGGCAGGCGTGAATGCCGCCAAATCTGCCGGAATGCTTTGCGTAGCCCTGTCCCGCCAAAAATCCCACGCTCAAGACCTCTCTGCCGCCGATTGGGAGCTGAACGATCTGTCCGACTTTTCTTTAGAACTCCTCGGCCGCCACCTGAGTTCGCCACTTTAAAGAAAATCGTGCGCAATTCTGCGCTTTTTGTTTACCTCACTATCCAAGTAGGCTTTACATGAAAGTCAGCTTAATACTTCTAATTTTCGGAGCATTATTATTGTCGTGTAACAATACAAACAGTCTGGCTAAGACCAATGTTGTCCCGTTGGATGTGGGTGTAGCTGTGGTTGATATTACTCCTCCAGTGGGTTTTCCCCTCTACGGATATCCACCCAACCCCAGTATCGGTATCAAAGACGCGCTTTACGCCAAAGCGATTGTATTTAAACAGGGAGAAACCCGAGGCGCGTTGGTGGTTTGCAATTTATTGGGAATACCCAGGGACCTTAGCAGGATTGTCAGAGAAAAGGCGTCCAAAGAAACCGGGATACCATTTCAGAACATGAGTATTTCTGCAACACATACCCATACCAGCCCGGGTATAACAGAAAACTTTAAAGAATATGCCCTTCGTGAATCGGCAGGCAAACTTACCGAGGAAGACAAAAAAAGCTATTTTGCAGATCTGATCAACGGGATAACAAAAGCCATTGTTTCAGCAAACAATAGCACCACTGAAGTAGAAGTATTTTCAGGAAAAGGGCAGGCGCCGGGCATCGCATTTAACCGCCGGTATCTTATGACTGACGGACGCGTCCGTTTCAATCCCGGCAGGAATAATCCGGACATTGTCCGTCCGGCAGGCCCCGTAGATCCGGATGTGAATTTTATTCTTTTTCGTCCACCCGGCCAAAACAAGTATTCTTCATCCCTAACTGTGTTTTCAAGTCATTATGTGCGCGGCGGCACAAAATTCAGCTCAGATTATCCTTGTTTTATGCAGCAGAGGTTTAACGAGTTGTTTGGCGATCAACATGTTTCAGTATTTGGACTGGGTCCCTGTGGGAATGTGAGTACTGTAAATGTAAATGGACCTGCTGAAAATGCAGATATTAAAGTGAAAAGAATTGGTTACGCCCTTGCTGATGCAGTTAATGCTGCACTGCCTAAGGAAGCCAACGTAGCACCTTCCCTTGAAATAGTATCAAAAACAATCTATCTTCCTATTCAGGATTATACAAAAGAGGAGCTGGATTGGTCGAGAGAAGAAAGGGAGCAGATTTATAATGAACGCCCATTTTTGAGTCATAGACGAAGGCTAAAAATTTCAATCTGGGGAGTTCAGCCCCCTCTCGAAAAACTTCGTATGTATGAGGCAGTGGCACCTGCTGTTTCTGGGGAACCCTGGCGCATTCCCGTGGAAATTCACGTATTTAAACTTGACCGGAAAACGGCAATAGTGACAATGCCAGGCGAACTGTTCACTGAATTTGGAATAGGCCTTAAAAAAAGATCGCCATTCCCTAATACCATGCTGATCGAACTGGCAAATGCAGATATCGCCTACCTTCCTACTATGCAGGGATTTAAGGAGGGTGATTATGAAGCGATCAATTCCAGGCTGATTCCGGGTTCAGGGGAGAAGATGGTTGATTCAGCCATCGAAATTCTAAAGTGCCTGTAACTATTCAGAAGTCAGCCCGCCGCGACCGCCACGGCCGCGCCCAAAACTGGGAATGATGGAGGTGTTATCAATGATAGTCTGCATGTGATCGGTGAAGGCTTCGGCATCATTGCCCTGATAGCCCACCGAGCGCGCCGTCTCATCGAAAAGGTACCGGCGCTCTTCTCGATAAAGTTCGTCCAGCACCATGCCGGACTCTGCCATCTCACGCCATAGTTCCCTTCGACGCTCGCCCTCCACAGATTCCATCTGCTCCATCAGACTGGTTAAACGCGCCGAAGTCTCCAAAAGTTTTTCATGGTTTTCGCGCTGAGCCTCGTTCATGTTTTTGACATCGATCGCCGCCAAAAACTCATCCCTGTCATATGTACGCTGCGCCATTTGTTGACGGAACTCATCGCGACGCTGTTGCATTTCCGCATAAGCATCAGGATTCTCCTGCCGTATACGCGCCATGCGCTCCGAGAAACTCTCACGGCGCGAGCGCTTTTCTTCACGCGCCGGCTCTACATCTGAAACCGCATCTTGGACGACAGCCTCTTCACCATTTAAGACAAAAGTCTGTTCCGCTTCCGCCAGTCGGCGACGCAACTGCTCGTTGGCAGAGCGCAAAGCGTCATTGGCGCTCTGCAGCGACATCAAGTCCCGAGTTTCAGCAGACACAGATACCTCAGCCTTTGCCTTCTCAACGTCTTGCGCTGCTTTAACCGAAGCCTTGGATGTGACGCGCACATGCTCCAGCATGCCCCCCGCCAACATGCCGCCCAACACAGCAGCCACAGACAGGAATAACTTTTTTTGTTTCATAATCAGACCTTCTCGTCTGATTAATTAACCAGATTTTTATGGTTTGGGCAATCCCTCAAGACACGCCAAAGACTTTTTCAGATCATCCGGCCCGAATTCGTAATCTTCCAGTTTGCCGTCCATATAAGCCTGCCCTTGTTCATCATCCCGCGATTTCACGTTAGTCAAACCCGCAAGGCCCATGCTATGATTGGAACAAATGGAGAGCTAAACATGACTGTCGAACGTTTCGGGTTGTATCTTGTCATTACCAACCCTGCCACATCTTACGAAAAATGCGCGGAAGCCGCGGTCAAGGCCGACCTACGCTTCATCCAATTACGTATGAAGCACGCGGCGCGTGACAAAATCCTAGCCGCCGCCCATAATCTTCGCGCTATCACCAGCGGCTCCAACACCAGTTTCATTGTGAACGACGACCCTGCCATCGCTGCCGAGTCTGAGGCAGACGGTGTGCATCTCGGGCAGAACGACATGTCGTTGCCTGAAGCCCGCCGAATTTTTCCGGACCTCAATCTGTTTGGCCTCTCGACACACAACCTTGAACAGGCGCAAAAGGCCGTCGCGCTAGTTCCAGACTATTGCGGCGTTGGCCCCGTCTTCGCCACGCCGACCAAGGAAATCCCCGACCCGACCCTCGGCCCGGAACTGGCCGGCCAAATTATCCGTCAAGCGCCCTTCACCACCGTGGCCATCGGCGGCATCGAACAATCAAACCTGGCAACCGTCCTGCAGGCAGGCGCCATCAATTTCGCGGTTGTGCGGGAAGTGTGCCTCGACCCCGCGCCTTTTGACGCAATCCGCAGACTGCAAGACATATGGCAAACCTTACAGTAAAAGTCATCGACCATCTTATACCAACCGACCACCGTGTGTTGATAACTTCGTTGCGCTGCGCTATCAACCCCAGGCCGGACTATCTCGAATTATCAAACCCCGATTTGCGCACTGTCTTCCGGCAAGCGTACGCACAAGGGGTCGACACTTACCTGTATCCTTGGCTGACCTCACAAACACTCGCCACGAACTATCATGAAAACGATGTTGAAAATCCCCTGTCCGCGTGGCGTGAAGCGTTTCTTAAGAATCTTATCAAAACCGACACGGTGCGACGACGGTTACAACCGATGCTTGCGCGACTGGCCCAGGTCCGTCTCGATATAATTGTCCTGAAAGGCGCCTGGCTAGGCACTACGGTCTATGACGATCCAGCACAACGCTCAATGAGCGACATAGACCTTCTGGTCCGCGAAGAGGACCTGGACGCTGTCCATCGAGAATTAACCGAAGCCGGCTTTGCCACCCATAACGATGTGCGGCACAACCGTTTCGTTTATGAACAACACTACCGACACCCGGACTTGCCTATGCCTTTGGAAATGCATTGGCATGTGACTTCCGACCTCACACCCTCAGCCCCGGTCCCGGATATCATCGCCGTATGGCAAAACAGCACCGACGCCACCTGGCACGGCGTGCCAGTCAAAGCCCTGCCCCCTGCCGACCAATTGGCGCACTTGACCCAGCACATCCTGCATCATCTCTTCGCTTCCCCCATACGCGGTTATCTGGACATCGCCCTGTTGCTAAAAAAATACGGGAATGAACTTGCCGCGGAGGCGGTAATTGAAGCGGCCACGCGCTGGCATACCGGCAAAGCCATACCCTTCCTGCTGAACATGACCGCCGGATTATTTGACATCCGCCTCCCCCCGCAACTGGAAAAATATTGCGCCGACATGCGTCCGTCCGATGCCGAAATCGCCGTCACGGCCCTTTTCAACCTGCCGAAAGCCCGCGACCGCGCAGGCGAGTCCACGCGGCTTGCCTTCAGGGAAGCCTCGGCTATAAACAAGTTTCGGCTGGCCGCGCGGCGTGTCTTCATGCCGCGTCAATTCATGCTGCTGTATTATCCTTGGGCGCGTCACCGCATCTTTTTGCCGCTGGCTTGGCTCAAACGCGCCATCGACCTCTGCCGACGCAACCGCGCGTTAATCATGCGCGCGCCTGGCACTGCCGTGCAAGAGCCGCGCCAGCAAGAAATCGCCCGCCTGCGCCAAAAACTGGCCACCTCACTTATTTCATGATCCGGCAATATTTTCAGGCGGATGACGTTTATATGACACACAGCCGCAATAACGGCTGACAAAGGAGCAAATCATGAAGAGTCCGATTCTGTTAGCATGCGCACTGATCACCGCCATGACCCTTAGCGGAGTAGCGCAGGAACAAGTGCCGGCCGTCGAGGCAGGCAAGCCCAAACAAGTCCGCAGGGAACGAGCCAACCGCGGGCCGCTCACGGAAGAAAAGCGTAAAGCCATGATGGATAAGCGCCTGGAGCGAATAAAGGAGAAAGACGAAGTCCTACACAAGGAACTAGTCGAACTCAGGGAGAAAGATCCAGAGGCCTTCCGTACCCGTATGCGGGAAATGACCAGAGCCCGCGGCCAAGCCAATCGGCAGAAAGCCGGACAAGGCATAGGCCAAGGTAATGTTCAGGGCAGAGGCCCGAAAGCCGGACGCCGGGAACGCCCGAAAAAGGACGAGGCTAAGGACGAGCAATAACTGTTCTTTTCGCCGCCTCATAACGTGGCGAAAAAGCCTGCGATGTCGACGTGCATGGTGCCGTACCCGATGGTACCCTCCGGCTTGTTGGCATTGCAGGTGAACATCCCTTTGAAGGCAATGCTAACAGCGGCTCTACCCGCTCCGAACCGGCTTTGTCGAGATCCAAGTAGCACTTGATCCGCGGCCAGCGGAAGGAGCGTTCGTCGAAGCCCCCGTCTCCAGCGTTAACCCGTCAGATCTCTTCACCTGCATGTCAGCGGGAGCCGCGTCGATTTCCAAAAGCCGCCGCATGCCCGTCTCGGCGCGAAGCTTAGTTTTGAGTTCAGCAGTCATATCAACTCAAAGAGATGACCGCGCCCTTTTCGGGAACTATGATCGTCATCGAGGCGTAATAGGTCGTGCGTTCGCCGTCGGAAACGGCGAGCTGCACCACGTACGTCCCGGTGCGCGCGAAAGTCACCGTCGTCGCGCGCGCGGCGTTAAAGGCGGCCGTCAGCGCCGCCGCCGAAACCAAGCATTTTAGAACGCGGTTCATCTTCGTTTTCCTTTGTTATTTCGTCAGGCGCCACTTCGTGGCCATCAGGCAGGGAAGCTCCTTGGCCTTTGCGGGCTGGTAGTAGACCGTCACGAGGTCACCGTTGGCGAGCTGGACGGTGGAAGGATAGCCGAGATCGCCGTCCACGTGCGCAGAAAGAAAAATTTCACGCTCGGCGTCCCAGGTCTTGCCCTCGTCCGATGAAAGGCACGCGTATTCGCCGTAGCCGGTGGGCTGCGGGAAGCGGCGGGCGAACGTGCAGAGGATGCGGCCGTCCTGCAGGCGCAGCAGATGCGGCGGCAGCCCCAGCATGGGGGTCTTTTCCATCGGCGCCCACGTCTTGCCGCCGTCGGCGGAGAACGACTGCCGCATGCAGCGGTCGTCGCCGTGGTAACGCACGAGCATCATCAGACGACCGTCCGTCAGCTCGATAGCGTGCGGTTCATGGAACATCTGCGGCTGCGAATTCTCGCCGTTTTTGTCGGGAAGCGCGTAGCAGAGCTGCTCCCAGACGTGCCCGCCGTCGGTCGAACGCATCGTCGTGATGCGTGTGCGGCCGCGGAGTTCGGGTTCCTTGTAGTGCGTGCGCCCGATCTGGAAGAGCGACCCGTCCTTCAACTGAATCGGCCCGTGCGGCGTGAAGCCCGACATCGTCGTGAGTTTCTCCGGCTTGGACCACGTCTTGCCGTCGTCGTGCGAACGCAGGCACCAGATGCCGGAATGCGCGCTGATGAGGTCCGGCGGCAGTTTAGACGCGTGCTGCCGCCACTGGTGGCGTTGCGAACCGGGAGCGTAGTCCTTTGTCATAAACCCGGAAATTTGGGTCCAGGTCGGACCGGAGGACCTGATGACGAGTATTTCGCCGTCCGCGAGCTGCAACATGCCGCAGTCGCGGTCGTCGACCGCGGAATTGTTGATCGTCAGCGGCTCGGACCACGTCTCGCCGCCGTCATCGCTGCGGACAAGCTGCGTCTTCCCCCACGGGCAGACGTGCGCGTCGCGGTCGCCCGAAAACGCCGCGAGGATCGTCCCATTCTGCGTGATGATCGCGGTGGGCCAGCCGATGTAGCGGCCCTTTTGTACGCAAATCGGCTTGGTCCAGAGGATCTCCGCGAGCGGCTGGCGCTTCGGCGCTTCGGTTAAGAGCGGGCCGGGCCCGCCGGGCGGTAGCTTGACGTCGGCGAGCGGTT
This sequence comes from uncultured Lentisphaeraceae bacterium, assembly GCA_964557205.1. Lineage (GTDB taxonomy): Bacteria > Verrucomicrobiota > Kiritimatiellia > RFP12 > UBA1067 > JAQVQN01. The sequence continues at coordinate 15,792 of CAZKZI010000007.1, read as the reverse complement.
CGAGACGGACAAGCGGCAACTTGCCGGTGAAGCTGTATCCGCCCGTAGAACCGAGCTTGAGCGGTTCTACGATATCGGCGAAATCGAGCTGCCCCGCGAAGGGATAGCTGCCTCTTTCCACGCCGTCGAAGAAGATGCGCACCACGGTCTTCGTGACGTACACTTCAAGTAGATGCTCGCGCAAAGACTCGATATTCACGTCGTGGCAGATGTAGTACTGCGGCATGATGCCCTTGATGTCGACCAGCAGTTTGCCGTCCTTGCGCACCATCACCGAGTAGCCGTCGTGGAAATCCTTGCCTTTGGTGAAGAGGTTCGCGTGGTTGCTGCGTTCGTCGATCTTGTCGAGGTCGCACGCGAATTTCACAGTGGCCTTGAATCCGTCGGGAAACAAATACGCCGGATCGTGCGGCAACTCCAGCTTAAGGGCTTCCCCGCCGGGATTCTCCCATTCGAACGCCTGCGCAGCGAACGCCGCCACGAGCGCGGCCGTCATCGTCATCATCGTCATCATCATTTTCATAAAATTGACAGTCTCTCATTCAGTCACGTCGATAAAGGTCTCGCAGGCCCGGAGGACGAGCTTGGGATTTTCCGCGGGGCCGATATCCACGCGGTTTTCGCCGGGCTGGAAGGCGGACGCAGGGAACACACAGCGGATCGAACTGTCGGACTGCGTCTTATCCGGCAGCCAGACGGCGTTCGATTCGTCACTGACCGCGAGCGGCGCGATCCCGTTGAACCGGACCGTCCGTCTGAGTGCCTCGGGGCACGGGCCATCAAAGGCGCAAAGCACCGCAAGCGTCGCGCCGTCGGGCGCGGGAGCGCCGGCGCGGAACGTCACCGCGCGTTTCACGTCAAGATACACGGGCACCTGGAAGCCGCGTTGGCCGGGCACGGAGTTCTCGCGGTAGGAGGAAGGATACGCGCGGGAACGCGCCGCGGTCGTCTGCGGCGCGAAACCCCCGGAAAGCAGGGCGTCCCACACACCGTTCGTTTTGGGGATGACGAAGAGGTTGAAGAGATAGACTCCCGGCGCGCCTTCCGCGTGCATCGCATCCGCGAAACCGCGGTATTCCGCGACCGTGAGGTTCTGGCGGATGCCGCGCCCGCCCTCTTTCACCACTCCGCTATCGAGCCCGGGCAGGATCCTGACGCGCGGATTGACTGCCCCGATGCGCTCTTTCCAGTCTGCGTACGGAAGCTTGTAGTCGGGCGTGACTAGGAAGTTGCAGGGCACAATCAGGTCGACGCTGCCGTCCTTCGTCCACGCGACGACATCGAGGCCGATCGCGAGCGCCCCGTCGATGTCGGTCGGAACGCGCGCGCCCACGCGCACCTCGTGGCCGAGACGCCGCGCGGCGTCGTCCACGCACTTCCGCGTTTCGCGCATAAACTCCGTGATGAAATGCGCGTCCTCGCGTTCGCGTCCGGGCTTCAGATGGCAGGGAAAGCGCATCCAGTCGAGCTCGATCCCGTCCACGTCGTAGCCGTCCGCGAGGTCTTTCACGAAGGAAAGGTGGAAGTCACGCACTTCCCGGTGGGCGTAGTCGAAGGCGGCGTCGCTCCAGTTGCGACCGGCGCTGCCGGGGACACGGCGGTATTCCGGATGTTCGCGCCAGAAGCGGCTCAGCCCCCCGTAGGCGGGATCATGAACGTCGTGGACGTCGTTCATGCGCATTGAAAACCAAGGCGAGACACCCTTCTCGCGGCAACGCGCCGACCAGATGCGATAGGGATCGACACCCGCCTCGTGCAGCGCCTTCATCGCGCGCGCCTTGTTGGACGGACGCACGCCGGGTTCATCCAGGGCAAGCCACCATGGCTCAAAGCGCGTTGCGGGGACATTGCACCGCATCGCGTTCGGACACATGAAAAAATACGTCACCGGGCCGCGGCACACTTCGTCGACGTACGCGCGGTACTGCGCCTCCGAATAGACCGCGCCCATGAAATGGCTGTCGTCCTCGTTGAACGCGAGCACACTCCCCCGGCTCCCGGCGAAGTCGGCAGACATGGCCGACAGCAGCGCGAGTAAGATCACCGACAAGCATTTGCAGGGCAAGTGCCTCAAAAACAGTAAGTTCATATTTTTTTCTCCTTGTATGTGGAGGTGCTGGTTTAAATAACCGCATCCCGGCCTCCGAGAAAACCGCGCCGTGTGACCGCACCCGACACGCTTTTACGAAAGAGTGGATAATTTAGAACAAACCGATAAAGAATACGTTCAAAATATTACAATTGAAATCTGTTGACCATGACCGCATGCGTTAGCATGACCGGCAGCCTGCGGATCAATCCTGATCGCGATCAAGAGGCGAGCGCTTTGCCTGCTCATAACGCGGCGAAAAAACAACCGGAAGCTGCGCCCCGCCAAGATCGAAGCCGTACGTGCGATTCTTAAGCGAAAGAACCGGCGGAGCCTGCAAGCGCTTGGCGCGGGCCAAACCGTTATACAGACCCCACATCCTTTCCAGATCTGCGCAGAAATGTGGCGCTGACGGAAACAGCGACCAAAGGTCGCCGTCGAATCCGGTCTCTTGGCGGATGGTTCCTGCCGCATACCATTCCAGCAGATCCTCGGGGGAAGCCTGCGGCACTCTTTCCGTCCAGGCCGCGAACAGCTTGTCGTGCCAGGCGTAAATTATCGGATCGCCTTTACCCTCCTCCACGTTCTGATCACGGCTCAATTCCGCCGATGGTATGATGTCGATAGACCCTTGCGGTATCGTTGCTTTTCCAAAAATCTCCCGATTGTAAAAGCGCGCCAGCTCCCATACCTCCGTTTTCCACAAATCGGCCAGCGCCGCAAAAAAACCTGTGATGTCACCGTACATGGTGCCGTAGCCGACGGTGCATTCCGACTTGTTGGCGTTACAGGTGAAAACCGCGTTGAACGCGCTGCTGACCGCAGCCAGCACCCGCCCTGAACGGTCGCGCGCCTGTATATTCTCCACAGCCGCGGCCGACAGCTTGATTTTAAAACCGTCCGCGCCCGCTCCCTGGCGTTTGCACACCGCCCCTTCGATCTGATTTAGCGTATACCGCACACTTTCTTCAATCGCAATCTCGGTATAATGGCAATCCAGATTGTCGGCCAACTCTCTGGCCAAACCCACTGTCATTTTTGAATTATGCCTGCTGGGCATATTCACCAGCAACAGTCGCTCCGGACCGACAACCCGGCTGTAAACAGCGGCGGTCAGTGCCGAGTCGATGCCGCCCGAAGCCCCTACCACCACGCGCTCCAACCCCAAACGTTCCAATTGCGCGCGGCAGGCGGTTTCAACAGCCTGCACCGTGACACTCGCCGCATCCTGCCGCCCCGACTCGCCTGCTGCGGTTTGAGCGCCTGCGTCCACCATAGCCTCTGTGAACCGCGGGGCCCGCCAGCTCTGCCTGTCAGGCAAGGCCAGTCCGCTGCCTCCGCTCAAAACAAAGAGCGTCTTGCCGGCGTCAACGACTCCCACCGCGCCGCACCGCACCACAGGCACCCCGAACTCAGCGGCAGTGTCTGCGCCGGCATCCGGCTCGTCAGCAATCCGGACATAAGGAACGGTGTCGAGGCTGACCAACAGTTGCGCGCCACGCCCGGCCAAAAGCCGTGCCGCATCCGGTTCACCGCCACCCAGCCACACCCCGACCTTCAAGCCGGTGAAAATGAACGGCGCGGCCAAAGTGTCTAACGGCACGCCCTCCATCCCGGCCACCGCCCCCGCGCACAAAAAACCGCCGTAGCGGTCAAAACGGTTAACCTCGGAAACTTTTTTCGGCACAAACGGTACCGGTGACCCTTCCGGCACGACCAATCGTCCGTTCGCAACAGCCACAGCCGCGTTGACAATCCGGCCGCGATAACGCACAACTGTTCCCAACACCACCGCCATACCGTTTGTGGCCGCTACAACGCGCTGAAAAGCCGCCTCGCAATCGCGCAGGAACGACTCTCGTTGCCACTCCACAGCCTCCATGTTACCGGTAAGCGCCAACTCCGGAAAGACAACCAGGCGCCTGGCGGAACATCGTGCCGTTTCAATAGCGCGTATGACCGCATCGGCGTTCGCTTGCACATCGCCCTGCAACACCTTCAACTGACACACCCTGAACAAACGGCAATCGGTATTCAACATGTTGATATCCTACCATATCTCCCTCACCTGTTCTACCCCTGGGACCCAAGACCCCGCCTAAATCACAAAATCCCAAACCGTGACGGATAAACACTGACTGTTATGGCGTGAGGTTTATTAACTAATCCCTTGCACTGTTTCCGATTGTCCGCTCTAGCCTTGCCACAAAACCACCATGAGGCTCAAGCACTAATATCATTGTCTCGCTACCTGATAACGCCTGCTCGGCAAAAGCCATCTCCGCCGGACAACCGGGCACATCCTTGAACAGAGTGGCCTTGATTGACTGCCATCCAGTGAAAAACGGACTGAAGGTGGCGATCTGCATTCCAGGCGTACCGTTCACCATCGCCACATACCATACATCTCCCTTGCGCCGCGCCAAGGCCGCCAACTCGCCGATCCGGCTACCTTCCAGCACCCGCGTCTCATCCCATTCCGTCGGCAATGATCTGATGAACTGTACCGCCGCCGCCAGCCGCGGCTCATCCAGCAGCAGCCGCGTGTCTCCCTGCACCAGCATCAGCGGCGATGTCATCAGTACGCCCATGGCCAGACGATGGGGCCAGGTGGTATCTCCCGGACGCGCGAAATCAAACGGCGCGTATCCGGCAGGGCCCGCCAGAAAACGCGTGAACGGCAAAACGGCGTTGATGGCCGCGGACAGGTCAGGCGCAAAACTGCCGCGCGTCAACTCGTTAGGATAGGTACGTCCCGAACCCGCCGGATTCTGACTGATGTTTAAATTTACCAGCAAGCGCCGTATTGCCGCCTCATGCAACAAGCGACCGGCAAAAACCATATCAGTTGCCGTGCTGTTTTCGGGGAAATCCACTTTAAGACCGATTGCTCCCGCACCCCGGACTTTATCCAGAACACCTTTCAAGGCAACATAATCGCGCTCCGGCGAGTTCATTTCCACCGAGCCTCGCGTCACAAACACCCCGACACCTTTGGCTTTGCCGTAAACGCATAAATCCTTCAGCATCTCCCATGCGCCGTCAGATTTATCCCAGCCCGTTGCCAATGTCACGAACTCGAACCCCAGCTTCGCTGCCTGATCGACCGCCGCCTTGTGCCGCTCGTTTTCATCGCCATCGGCACCCGGCTCTACCCTGCTCCAGACACTACGTCCACCCTTGACCCACGCGTCACTCTCAAACAACGCCGGATCCGGCGGAGGCGCCAAATGGTTCAACAGATCGTTGTTGACCAGGCCGTCAAGCGTTCGCGCCAACATGATCACACGCCACGGCATCTGGATCGCAACTGAAGTCTTAAACCCGTCTTCCGCAACCAGACGCCCGCTTATCAGACCGTCCTTACCTGCCATCAAACGCATCGCTCCATACGCCCCGCATGGCATAGCTTCCATCACTGCCGCATACCCTTGCGCTTGCGGCAGCTCCACCACCAACGGCAGCGCCGCCTGCCACTCCGGCACCATTCCCGACAGATCACCCAGAACAACATTCGTCCATGAGCAATCCGCTTGTTGGCCTGACGCATACCAGACACGGCTGCCGTCCGGCCACCGCCATCCGGCTGTCTCCGCGTCCACTTTCCGCTCGCCCTCGCCGGGCACCAATATACGCCAAGCAAATCCTTCTGAGGAAACAACAGCCTGCAAGCCATAGTTAAGGCCATCAACAGTTTCAAGGTAATACAGCGCGCGGCTGGCATCCATCCGCGCCAACGCATGCACGCCCCGAACCGGATAACGATCATGCTCATCGCGCAACCGCAATATACTTAGGCGCTTAAGTTTGCCCAGATCCTTGCCGTCGACCGTGATCCCCAAAGCCGCGCACGACACCACATCCATGCCGCTGTTTCCGACCTTATAACATAACTGACCGTCAGCGCTAACCGCGAGCTCGGCATGCACATCGCCGACAGGACTTGTCAGACGATAGACCTCCGCCCGCGCCGCCGCCGCCCGTCCTAAGCCCGCCGCGGCGACAAGCATTAGCGCCTTGATAACCGACAATCGCAGCATAAAACTCGCGTCAATCCGCCTGCCTGTGCGTCGCATCTGTCCGCGCGTTAAAAAAACCATTTGGCCAACCTCAGTATCCCCTGTTTCCATGGCACACGGTGCGAAATTCCAGAAGCCTTTTTAATTTTTTCAAGATTCTCCACATACCAAAGGTAATTCCTGATCAAGGCGTCCTTGTTGGAGTAGGTCGGCGCATATCCCAGCAAACGCTCGGCCTTTTCTATGCCGACGAACGAATCCTCGCAGGCGGTCTCGTAAACCCACTTGTACAACGGCGACAATCTCAGCAACTCAAGAAAACGTAATGTCCAGATCATCGGCGTCGCCGGAAACCCGATGATCTTCTTGCCGTGGGCGGCCTCGTCAAGTACCGCCTGATAGTCTTCGCGCATTGTGGCATAGACCTTGGCGCCAATGTTGAAGGTGTCGTTGACCACAGCCGCGTCCAGTGTCAGAGTCAGCCAGATCGCCCCGCACAGATCCTCGACATCCAGCAACTGATAGCGGTTGCGCCCGTTGCCGATCATCGGGAAGTTGTGGCCAGTGTAGGCCCAGTCGTAAAAAAGCGCGAACACCCCCAGCCGCTCCGGCCCGATAAACGACTTCGGGCGCAGTATCGGGACGCACATCCCTTCATTCCGGAAATCCAGACACACCTGCTCGGCCATGATCTTGGCGCGTCCGTATGGCCCCACCCCCACCAGCGCATCATCCTCCAGCAGCGGATGATGGTCAGGTATGCCGTATACCGCAGTGGAAGAGATCATCACCACACGTTGCGCGCCTACTTCTCGCGCGGCCGTAAGAACATTACGCGTGCCGTCAACATCTGTGGTCAGGATGTCATGTTCCGAATAGAGCGGCAATGCCGCGGCGGCATGCACCACCCAGGTCACACCATCCATCACCTTACGCAAGGCCGCCATATCCCGGATATCACCTACCAATGTTTTGACCTGATCCTTTTCTGGATAGTCAAACGGCACTAGGTCGATCGATCGGACATCCTTGATACCCTTGCGGAGCAAAAAACGTATCAGGTTGATACCGAGAAAACCGCTGCCGCCCGTAACCAAAACACTCTGATCCATGTTACATATTCCTTTGTTGCCAACTAAAGGTTTCCAAAACCAATTATATTACACGCCTTGCGCCGCAATCTCAAGTGTGGTAAAAAGCACCCGTGCCTACAACCACACCCGAAACATTGATAGCGGCAGCAAGCTTACTTAAAGTCGGCGGTGTCGTGGTTCTGCCCACCGACACCGTCTACGGCATCGCCGCCCATCCGGCATGCCCGGATGCGGTCAAGCGCATCCGCGCGATCAAAGGGCGGGCGGCCGGCAAACCAGTGGCGCTGCTGGCCTCCGGCGTCAATGCCGTCACAGCCTTCGGCGCAACTCTGCCGCCAGCCGCGCGCAAGCTCGCCGACGCCTATTGGCCAGGGGCGTTGACGCTGGTGCTGCCGTGCGGAAACGTTTACGAGGGTTTCCGCGTGCCTGACCACCCCTTCACCCTCGCGCTGCTGGAGGCCTGCGGCGGCACACTGCGCGTGACCAGCGCCAACCTCAGCGGACGCATGCCGGCTCTAAGCGCGGCGGCAGCCTTGAAAGACGTCGGGCTGGAATCTGACATGGTCATCGACGGCGGCGTGTCGCCCGGTGGCGTGCCCAGTACCGTCGTGCGGGTGGATCGCGAAGGCCATATCCAGATCCTGCGCGAGGGCGCGATTGTTGCGGACGGTTCATCCGACGCATGTCAATTTTCATTCTTGTAGATGCGCTCTTCCAATGCCTGACGCATAGCTGCGGTATCGGCGGAAATGGCGGTCCAGATCATGAAGGCGGCAGCGCCCTGATACACCAGCATACCCGCACCGTTAACCGCTTCCGCCCCCGCTGAAATGGCCGCGCCCATGGTCGGCGTGACCCGCCGCGTATAAACCAAATCATACAGCAACTGACCGCGCCGGAAAGCTTCAGGCGGCATCACCGCCGGGTCGTCATGGCGTAGCCCTACCGGCGTGCATTGAATTACCAGGTCGGCCTCCAGGCACCTTTCCGCCCACACCTTCTGGTCCGGCGCCAAAACCTCCACATCCAGCGGAACATCCGGCAGCTTCTCGCGGATCTCGTCCGCCACCTGCGCGGCTTTGTCTTCCGCAAGTTCCGCCAGCAGCAGCCGATCCGCGCCGTGGCTGGCGCAAGCGATCGACAACGCCCTGCCCGCACCGCCGCACCCCAGCACCATTACAGTCAGGTCTTCCGGAGTTGTGCGGTGATTTATCGCAAGGTCTTCCAGAAAGCCGTCGGCATCGGTGTTGAAACCAGTCAGCCCGCGCTCTTCGATCCGAACCGTGTTGACCGCACCGAAAAGCCGTGCCGAATTGTCCAGCCGATCCATCAACCCCAACGCCGCCGCCTTGTGCGGCACCGTTATATTAAGGCCGGCAAAGCCTGCGGCGCGGCACTCCGCCAACTTGTCGGCCAATTTTTGCGGGGCAACGTCGAAGCAATGATACTCCGCGTCAATGCCCAGACTGCGAAAAGAGGCCTCATGCATCACCGGCGACAACGAATGGCCCACCGGATGCCCTAACAGCCCGAAGCGGTATGTCGGTTTCTTCTGCATTTTTTGCCTTACAGGTCAAAAACAGCGATACAAAAGTTGTTTGCGAGTTTCACCGTTCTACTCGCGTCCGACCGCGATCACACCCGACCGCGAAATGTCGAGCAGGTTATACGGCTGCAGCAGGCATAAAAAGTCCGCAACGGTCTCCTGGTTTCCAGCCATCTGTATCGTCACCGACTCTGTCTGCACCGCCACCACACGCGCCATGAACAGCGCGGCCAGATCCACGATCTCGGCGCGGTCATGATGGTTGGCCGCCGCCACGCGCACCAGAATCAGCTCGCGGTCGAGATGCCGGCAGTTGGTCATGTTGACCACCTCGATCACGTCCGGCTGTTTTGAGAGCTGGTGCGTCACCTGCGCGATGATGTGCGTGTCCCCCGGCACCACGATGGTCATCTTGGACACCGTCGGGTCAGCAGTCGGCCCAACATTCAAGGTTTCAATATTGTAGCCGCGCCCGGAGATAAGACCCACGATACGAGCCAGCACTCCCGGCTGATTCTCCACCAGACAATTGATGATGTGTTTCATACGCTTTCCTCTTCCAGAATCCATGTCACGTTTCAAGTTTCGAGTTTCTTCCCTACACCGCGTGGGTGAGCATCTCGGCCACAGGTGAGCCGGGGGGAATCATGGGATACACGTTTGCCTCCGGCGAAACTATGCACTCGATCACCCACGTCTGGCGGCTTTCAAAAGCCTCCTTCAACGCCGGCGCCACCTCCTCCGGCAGCGTGATGCGCCGCGCGTTCGCGCCGTGCGCCTCAGCCATCTTGACGAAGTCAGGCAGATAGCCACTATTTTCAAGGATCTGCTCGTTAGGCGCCCGCCCGGACTGACTCAACATCACGCCGGAATAACGTTTGGCGTAGAACAGCTCCTGCCACTGACGCACCATTCCCAGATACCCGTTGTTAAGGATCACCACCACTATCGGCAGTCGGTGCTCCACAGCCACCACCAGCTCCTGGAAGTTCATCTGAACACCGCCGTCGCCGGTGATGCATACCGCCAGCTCATCCCGCCTTCCAAGCTGCACTCCGATACAGGCCGGCAAACCGAAGCCCATGGTTCCGAGGCCTCCAGACGAGATAAAGGTACGCGGACGGGAGTAGCGGAAAAACTGCGCGGCCCACATCTGATGCTGTCCCACGTCAGTAGTGATCACCGCCTTGCCGCCGCTGACTTTGTATATCTGCTCGATCACATACTGCGGCATCAGCTCACCTTCGCTTAAGGGATACGCGAACGGGAAACGCTCCTTCCAGAGGCGCACCTGCTCAAGCCACTCCTCATGCTTGGCCTGATTGACCTTCGGTGTCACCGCATCCAACACCTTTTTCAAGTCACCGTGCACGCCCAAATGCGCATTCACACTCTTATTTATGGAAGAGCGGTCAATATCGATATGCACGATCTTGGCCCGCGCCGCAAAGGAGGATATCTTGCCGGTCACGCGGTCGTCAAAACGCGCCCCGGCCGAAATCAGCAGGTCGCAATGGTCGCTAGCGTAGTTAGCGGCCACACTGCCGTGCATGCCAACCATACGCAACGCGAGCGGATCGTCTTCGGGAAACGCCCCCAGAGCCATCAGGGTGGTGCAGACCGGTATGTTGGCCTTGTGCGCCAGCTCTGAAAGTATCTCGGAAGCGTTGGCTGTTATCATACCGCCACCCACATAAAAAAGCGGTCGCGCGGCACCGTTGATCATCCCCGCGAAAAGGTCGATCTCGTCGGGACAGATATCCACATCTGGTTTATAAGCCCGCATTGCTACCTTATCCGGTGTCATCGCGCTGGTCATCTGCTTCTGGATATTCTTGGGAATGTCGATCACCACCGGGCCAGGCTTGCCTGTGGTGGCGATATAAAAAGCCTTGGCGATTATCTCCGGCAGTTCATCCGCGCTGCGCACCAGAAAGTTGTACTTGGTCACCGGCCTTGTGATGCCGATCACGTCAGCTTCCTGAAAGGCGTCGTTGCCGATCATGTTCAACGCCACCTGCCCGGTGAAGCACACCAGCGGGATGCCGTCCATGTGTGCGGTGGCCAGACCGGTCACCGTGTTGGTGGCGCCCGGGCCGGAGGTCACCAGGCAGCACCCCGGCCGTCCCGTGGCACGGGCATAGCCGTCCGCCATGTGCACCGCCCCCTGCTCGTGACGGGTGAGCACGAAATTAAACGGCGCGTCATAAAGACAATTGAAAATGTCCAGCACAGCACCGCCAGGATAACCGAAAAGAACCTCGCAACCGGCCTTGACCAGACCGTCTATGACGCATTGCGCTCCGGTTCTGCCGGGTTGCTCTGGTTCATGGGCACTGCCGTTTGTCTTATTGTCTTTCATTTTCCCCGTCCTTTTCTTCACGGATACGCCGCCAAGCATACACCGTTTTTTTCTGCCGCCTATACGCAGAAACCCGCCGTCTAGCATAACGGCGGGTTTTTGTTCCGATTCTGAAATCACTGATTAAACTTAAAGATCAGGAGCCCGCCTGACACAACGTTACTGAAATTACGGGCGTAACCCGCCCGGTAACGAGGAGTCTGCTTGCTACGATCATTATGTCACGACCCAATTTCATGGTTTGTCAATAAAATATCTGGAATCGTCGGTCTTGTCAACAGGTCTGTCGTTATTTTTTCAACCACTGCACATCCAGCCGCTGCCGGATATCAGGAAAAACCGCGTGCGGCATATAGAGTCCGTGGAGTATCTCCTTGTCCTGAACCTTGAGCGCGTTGTAGCCGGCATACACCGCCGGGGGCGGACAGGTGGTGTCGATGAAGCCAACCGAAACCCGCACCGGGCAGGTGATCCTAGGCGCGAAATGCGCACCGTCGAAATACGGCGCCACCTTGACCGCCGCGGCCTTGTCACTTTCCGGCAAGCTTTCTATCAGTTTGGGCCAACCTGAAGCGCGATCCTTTTGGAAGCCCAGCAGATCCGTAAGCGCGGGCACATGTATGACACCCTTCGTGAAGTTGCGGTTCAGTCCGCAAAGATAAAAGCCAAAGCCGCCGCCTTGACTGGCCCCCGAATACAGAAAACGCGACTTGTCGACATCCGGACGTTCCGCCACCCAGTTGACCGCGCGGTTTATGCCCAAAATAATCGGGTAGAAAAAGTATGTCTCACGCTCTGTCGCCCCTGACTGGCAGTAACGCGGCGCCCCGTACCGCTCTTTCAACACCCGGTCCTGCTCGCTATACAGCCGCTTTTGCTCATCGATCTTCTCTGCCGGCTCAAAGGGATGAACATTCATGACCAAACTTATGAACCCCTTTTTAGCTACCCCTTTTGATGGAGACACAGTCCCGGGACCGGCGCCGGGAACATTTACCATTACCGGGAACGGCCCCGCCCCCGCTGGCACACATAAAAAACCATAAACCCGCTTGCCGCCGACAGTGGCGAAACTGACCCGGAAACTGTCAAACTGGTCGTTGGATGCCTTTTCAATCCTTTCGACTTTAGGATCCAGCGGAACTTCGGCCTCGGTTTTTTTCATAGCCGCATTCCAGAACTCGTCGAAATCCGCCGGCCGCGCACAACCGGGTTCGATCTTCTCGGGAGAATAGGCCACGCCGAACATCTTTTTGACATCCTTGTCCCCGATCTTGATCGCGGCATCACACCGCATGAACCCCGGCTCCCTAAGCGCGCCCGAAATTATCACCGGATTGGCCTGCGCCAGATCAAATACCGCGTTCGTGATTACGTTCGGCCCGAAATTATTCAGCGCGATCTTTAATAGGCCTGCCTTTAACGCCTTGCCCTCGGAGTCCTTTGCCAAAACAGTTAAAGTTGCCAGCTCGCCGTTCTTATAGACCGCTGACTCCCGGTCCACCTTGATCTCCAACGATTGCGCCGACAGCCACATCGGAACCGTCAAAGCCACCATCGAGACTCTTGCCAAACCCAAACCGAAACCACCTTTTGTCATAACTGTAGAGTCCTTGAGCGTGCCGAGTTCGTCGGCTCTCCGAGGTTGCATGTCCTCGCCCGTCCAGCACCCTGCTGAACGGAAATAACACGGCACAGATCAACCTTTTGATATCTATTATGCCGGAGAGGCGAAAAGAGTCAACGCCAAATTTCAATACTTCTCAACCCGGACACATCTGCAATTAGATGCGCTTAGTACATCAAACAACTTGTCCTTTAGCTTACTCTCCGTAACGAGTGTTGAACAATACCCAAACACGTCTTGGCCTTCAAGGCATTTTACCGGATATAGTCGCGCTTGAATACGATCATTTATGATTGATTTTTTTTGTTTTTGCTCGTTTTTGCAAATGACAACCCGACCGCCGCATGGTATATTATCCGTTTTAGATGTTTCTACCGCCCCTGCTTTGCCTGTGTTCGGTTCGGGGCTGAACTTGTTTTAACGTTTGGAGATATTATGGCTCAAGCAGTTATTTTCCCGAAACTGGGTCAAACCATGGAAGAAGGTGCCATTGTCAAATGGCTAAAAAAAGAGGGTGACCCGGTTGTTAAAGGTGACATTCTTTTTGAGATCGAGACCGACAAGGCCAATCTGGAGGTCGAAAGCTTTTTCGAAGGCGTGCTTTTAAAGATATACGTTCGTGAGAACATCACAGTCCCAGTGAACACGGTGGTCGGCTATGTCGGCGCAGCCGGCGAGAAAGTCCCGCCGCAGCCGCCCCCGACCGATGTCGCGCCTGCCGCCTCGGCTAAACAGCCCACCCAGGCCGCTCCTGCCGCATCGGCTCCGTCTCCATCCAAACCCGCGCCTGCGGCCACCCCGCTTGCTCCGACCCCGTTGCCGTCGGCTCCGGCCGCCCTGCTGCCGCCCGTTGCGGCTCCGGTCGCAGCAACCCCTGCCGCGCGCCTGATCATCTCGCCGCGCGCCAAGGCTCTGGCCCGCGATTGCAGTATCAATCCCTCGCGCATCAAAGGCAGCGGAGCCAACGGCCGCATCGTCGAGAAGGACGTGCGCGCTTACCTCGATTCCTACGGCTACAATAACTTGCGCATCGCTCCGGCTGCCAAACGCCTGGCAATTAAAAATGACATCGACATCCTGACCGTGCGTGGCTCCGGTGACGGCGGACGGATCATGACCGAGGACATCAAGCGCGCCATCCGCCGCAAACCGGTGGTGCTCTCGCGCATGCGCCAAGTCATCGGCCGCCGCCTAGTGGAAAGCAAGCAGACCATCCCCCACTTCTATGTAACGGTCAAAGTGGACATCACGGATCTGATGAACTACCGTATCGGCCTCAAAGCCAAAAACATTAACTATAGCATCAACGACTTTGTGCTCGAGTCCGTGATCCTGTCACTGCAGGAATTCCCGGTGGTCAACTCCGTGACCGACGGCGTCAAAGTGTCGTGGCACGGCGATGTCGACCTCGGCATGGCCGTCAGCGTGGAGAACGGACTGGTGGTGCCGGTCATACGCGCCGCACAGACGCTCACGATGGCAGAGCTGAAGGCGCAGACCAAAGCACTGGCGGAGAAAGCCCGCACCGGCAAACTTACGCCGGACGAAATGGTCGGCGGTTCGTTCACTGTCTCCAACATGGGTATGCTCAACGTCGACCAGTTCACCGCCATCATCAATCCCGGCGAAGCGGGCATTCTGGCCATCTCCAGCGCCCGCCAGACACCGGCCGTGGTGAACGGCGAGATCAAGATCCGCACCCTGATGGTCATCACCCTCTCGGCTGACCACCGCATCGTGGACGGATCGACCGGCGCTTTGTTCGTCAACGCGATCAAAGGCAAACTGGAAAACCTCAACCTCTGGAAATCCCTGATCTCCTGATCTCGGCCTAAACCCTTAAATCTTAACTCTAAACTCCTAATTTCTTATGTACGACTATGACGTTATCGTAATCGGTGCCGGACCGGCAGGCTACCCGGCAGCAATCCGTGCCGCGCAGCTCGGCAAAAAAACCGCCATCATTGAAAAAGAGGCTTTCGGCGGCACCTGCCTCAACTGGGGCTGCATCCCCACCAAGACCCTCATCGCTTCCGCCGAGCGTTATCACCGCGCCAAAAGCTCGACTGAGTTCGGCGTTACCGCTAAAGGGGTCTCTTTCAACTACGCCCAGATGATCGGCCGCAAAGCCGAGATAGTCAAGAAACTCAGCGGTGGCGTTCGCATGCTGCTGAAATCCAACAAGGTCGAGATTATCGAGGGACTGGCTCGTTTCGAGGCGGCCGACCGCATCTCCGTATCCCAGCCCGACGGCAACCGCCGCTGGCTCAGCGCCTCCGCAATCATCATCGCGGCCGGCAGCGACTCCACAATGCCGGGCTTCCTGCCTAAAAGCAGCCGCGTCGTTGAAAGCCGCGCCTTTCTCGACCTTACAGAACTGCCCAAAAACCTGCTGATCCTGGGCGGTGGCGTGATCGGCTGCGAGTTCGCATGTATGTCAGCCGCGCTCGGCTCTAAAGTGACCGTCATAGAGATGCTTGAAGACATCGTCATTGCACTCGACCCTGATGTGCGCCGCGTATTGCGCACGCGTATGGAAAATATGGGAGTCAAGCTGCTGACCGGCGCGCCGCTGACCGACATCACGGCAGACAAGAACAAGGTCACAGGGCGCTTTAAGGACCAGACCCTTTCCGGCGATATGCTGCTGGTGGCCGTCGGCCGTAAGCCCAACACTGCGGAACTGCAACTTAACCATGCCGACATTAAGACCGACACGCGCGGCACCATTCCCGTGGACAGCCAAGGCCGCACTAACATGGCCTCGGTCTTCGCGGTCGGCGATCTCGTCAGCGGTTCAATCCAGCTTGCGCACGCCGCGACCCAGCAGGGCATAGCTGCGGCAGAGGCCGCCGCCGGCCTGCGCACAACAGTCGAGGCGGTCTGCCCGGCCTGCATCTTCACCGCGCCGGAGATCGGCCTGGCCGGCCTGACCGAAGCCCATGCCGCCGCTAACCGCATCCCCGTCAAGACCGCCGTCTTCCCCTTTGCCGCACTGGGCAAGGCCATGGCCGCCGGCGAGACCGACGGTTTCGTCAAGTTGATCGCCGACCCA
>CAZKZI010000006.1:0-44791 GCA_964557205.1 uncultured Lentisphaeraceae bacterium | reverse complement strand
TTTCATGCTGCAACTTTCTCGAAATACAGTTCAACTTTGTTTTCAGCGGAGAGACCGTCGAGGATTTTCCGTGGAAGAGCGTTTATCCAATCTTCAATCTGCTGGATCTGCCTTTTTGTGAATCTGGAAATATCTGTACCCTTGGGGCAGAATCGCCGGATGATGCGGCTTCCCCTGCACCGCATTTGTTGCGGTTTTTGCGAAACCCTTCCCACCATAAGTTACCCCTCTCGTTTTTTCCAGCTCCGCTGGCGGTGGGGTTATTGGTAAGTTGACTGCAAAGCTTGAAAGTCAGTTAAATGAGAGCTTATAGCCCGCTAACTTTTAATCTAAGGTCTGACCCGCTTTTTTCTCTAACCGCTCAAGACTTTCGTTTATTTGCCTCATTCTGTTCACTATATGACACTTGAAGGTAGTTGATAAAGGCGGAGCATGAAACAAGCATGAATTTTGCCAAGGCATAATCAACCGTGGGGATTTCAATGCCACCGTGGCGGATTCCATCTTCATTTGAAGTGTAGCCGTACAATTTTGAGAAAGCATCCTTAAGTGCGGGATGCAACCCCATTTGGGCACCCATGCTCTTCAACGCATCCCCTAGCGTGGCGCTGTCCTTGCCTGTAATCAAGCAGCAGTGCGATTCAATGGCGCTGATTGATTCTTTTGCTGAATTGGGGTAGTCGGGATGCTTCCGGTCAGACAATAGTTTGAGAGCTTTTTCTAAATGACATTTAATCGCTGACGGCGCGACATCGGCAGCTTCCTCAATGGATGCAATTTCCTCCTTCGATGTGATTTCGATGACCTGTCCTGACACGAAGCGATACGCGCATGATTCGTGCTCCAACACACTATTTAGTTTTTGCGCACTTGGCAACAAGTGATCTATGTTCGTAAACCTATATTCATCGTGATAACGAATTTCGTCACTCCATTTCTTCCGGTTTCCGGATGCAACCACAAATTCCATAAAATCAAAACACTCGTTCCATCGTGCTTCGTTTAAAAAATGTGTGCGATAGAATTGGTAAAATGGGTTGGTATCGTTGAATCTTGGGTTAACGGGTTGTGTATCTGCCGTCATTTTGAAGAGCCCTGTCCAGAGATCCATGTAGACGGAACAAGCAGAGTGGTATTGCGCAAAAAACGGAGAGATCTCGTTCCACAATCCGTTGCGCGTCTCTGTATCCAGTGACTCGCGTTGAATGGCTTTACTGGCGGGTTTGTAGCCATTGCGTTGTGAGAATGATAAAGACATGTTGGACTTTCTATATGAAAGATTAAGAACCGGAAGAAGCATCCTCCCCCCAGATGCGGGCGAGAGTGTTTTGGATTTTCTGCTCGAAGCGGGAAATCAGTTCGCGGTTGGCGGCCACCAGCGCCTGCTCGGCTTCGATCGCCGCCACGATCGCTTGCTGCGTGGTGAGGGAAGGCAGAGGGATTTTCACCTGAACCAGAGCATTCCCATTGAACTGTGGTTGACCCCCGCCGGTCATGAGGGCGTTCGCTTGGTTCCAATACAGGTCGCTTTGAGCAAAGACCCAGTAGTAGCGCGGATGAACTCGCTCTTTCGGGAAGCGGAGCCGGATGAGAAACGAAGCAAATACGGCTGGATAAGTCTCCTCGAAGATCATGGTTTTTCCAAAGGTTGCTCCGGTTCGAGCGACGAGGATGTCGCCGTTCGAGAGCAATGATTTCCGTGCATCTTTGGTCAGCGTGATGAACCTGGGGTCTTCTGCTCGGAGTTTTCCGTCCG
Source organism: uncultured Lentisphaeraceae bacterium (assembly GCA_964557205.1). Taxonomy (GTDB): domain Bacteria; phylum Verrucomicrobiota; class Kiritimatiellia; order RFP12; family UBA1067; genus JAQVQN01. The sequence continues at coordinate 43,035 of CAZKZI010000006.1, read as the reverse complement.
GAGAGATGTCGGTGATTCGGACAAACCGGGCGTCGCCTTACTCCGCCGCTTTCTCGGTGAATCCGTATTCCGGCTTGGTGATCTCGCCCAACTCCACCATCGGCCAGTCGGGGTGGATGGGGATGTGGGGGCGGTAGTGGTCGAGGACGGCGCGGGCGCCGTTGATGACTTTCTGGTAGCCCTCGATCTCCGCCACGATCTCCTTCTGCACCTCCAGCGGCGGCAGGGGGATTTGGAGTGATTCGACGTCTTTCTGATTGATGCTTGGGTAGGCTCCCTTTCCCGCCATCCCAATCATTTGATCGACCGACCTGTCGTCACGCAGCACATTGATGAGAAAGCCCGGAAGTAAACGGTCAGGCTTGGCACGCAGCACGGCGAAACCAGTTGAGGCAACAGCCCTGTCGGGGACTTCGGCCAGAAGGGCAAAGGCTTTTAGATTTGGGCGAACCGTGGACATCAGGACGTCGTCTTGCTTCACCGACCTACGGGCGCGACTTGGCGCTTCGTTTGTCGCAGTTTTGTTCGGGCCAAGGAACTTACCCGACTCGTTTTCAACGCAAGAGATGTCGATGTAGTTGAAGTGAGAATTTGGATATAGATCCGCAGGATTCGCTGTGTCAGGATTGATTTCGCAGATTTCGTTCAGCGTGACGTGAGGAAATTCAGAGAGCGCTACGGTTCCCTCCCGATACCGCTCGCCGCTGAGGTTGTAGTCGCCGTTGGCGGCGATCTTTTCCTTCGGCACTATCTGGGCACGACCACTTGTAACTAAAGTACTCAACATCGATGCACAAGATTTACAGGATGCAATGCTTCCATCCTGTTCATCCTGTCTATCCCTGTAAACATATTCTTTCAAGGCCGCCAGCACTTGCGGGAGGTCGTTTTTGTCGAAGGCGCGGCGTTGGGCGCCGAGTCCGAAGCCGTCGTTTTCCACTTTGAAGAAGGCAATGGTGTCGCTCTGCCGGGCGATGGATTTGTCGAGGATGAGGATGCTGGTCTTCACTCCGGCGTAGGGATTGAACACGCCTGCCGGGAGGGAGACGACGGCGACGAGCGAGTTTTCGACCAGCTTTTTTCGCAGGGCTTTATAGGCGGTCTGACTCTGGAAGATGATTCCTTCGGGCACAATGATGGCGGCGCGGCCTTCGGACTTGAGGTGCTCAGCCATGTAATCGACGAAGAGCACTTCGCTGCGCTTGGCCTGAATGGAGAATCGTTTGTGCGGTTTGATGCCGCCTTTCGGCGACATGAATGGCGGGTTGGCGAGAATGACGTCGGCGTATTCGTTCCAGCGTTCCTCGGAGGTGAGGGTGTCGTATTCGTAGATGTGCGGATCGGTGAAGCCGTGGAGGTAGAGGTTCACCAGCGAGAGGCGCACCATGTCGGGCGAAATATCATAGCCCTTGATACTGGCTGAAAGGCGACCGCGTTCATCCGGCGTCAGCGTGCTGTTGCCTTTCTTGTCCGTGTTCGTCCGCAGGATGTGCTTCCAGGCGGAAATCAAAAAGCCAGCGGTGCCGCAGGCGGGGTCGAGAATCACTTCGCCTTTTTTCGGCGCAAGCACTTCGACCATGAAGTCGATGATGTGGCGCGGGGTGCGGAACTGTCCGGCGTCGCCTTGCGAGCCGAGGACGGAGAGCAGATATTCGAAGGCGTCACCGAGGCGTTCGGAATGGTCGTAGCTGAATTCGTCGATGATCTTGAGGAAGCTTTTGAGCGTTTCGGGATCGCGGTAGGGGAGATAGGCGTTTTTGAAGATGTCGCGGAAGAGCGGCGGGATGCCCGGGTTTTCAGGCATTTTGGAAATGCCTTCGCCGTAAAGAGCGAGCATTTCGTGGCCGCCGAGACTGCGATCCATGAGTTTGGCCCAGCCGTAGCGGGCGAACTCGCCGGTGAAAAACTTGCGCTTGCCGCCCAGCTCCTCGGATTCGGCGTCCATGTCGTCCATAAACTTGTAGATCAGCGCGATGGTGATCTGCTCCACCTGCGATTTTGGGTCGGGGACTTTACCGACGAGAATGTCGCGGGCGGTGTCGATGCGGCGTTTGGTGTCGGTATCTAACATGGGATTCCCTTTTTACATGGATGAACAGGATGGACAGGATTTGAATGGAATATCCTGTTTATCCATGTTGATTATCTTTCTTTCTAGTAAAGCGTTTGTATTCGAGTTTGGGGTTTCCGAAATTGATAAGCAGCCCAACTTCGATTCCGGTGGCGTTGAGGTAATTGATGATTTGCGCCTGATGCTCGGGAGCAATGGCTTTGACCGCTTTTAACTCGACCAGGATTTTTTCTTCGATGAGCATGTCAGCAAAAAAGTCGCCGACGCATTCATTTCTGAACATGACTTTAATCGGATGCTGGATGCGTACCGAAAAGCCTTTTTGACGTAATGCCAGTAGCAGGGCATTCTCATAAACCGATTCGAGAAATCCTGATCCCAGCTCATTAATCACATCAAATGCGCCCCCAATGATGATTCTGGTGAGTTCCTCGTGCCTTAAATTTTTATCCTGCATATCTTGTCCATCCATGTTGATAAATGATGCGGCGTTTGGTGTCGGTGTCGAGCATTAGCTATTCCTTGAGTTGCTTGATGGCCGTGGCAGCGGTCAGTTGTTCGATAGTGGAGTAATCGCGCACGTTTCCCTTCTTTTCCGGGTTGGCCTTCCGCCAGTCACGGGCGGTGTGCCCGAATAGCGCAACGTTCAGCACATCCGCTTCGGTCGCATAGGTCACGGCGGACTGGGCGGGTGTGACCTGTGAGGGAATCAGATGAGTCTGGATGGCGTCTGTGTGGACACGGTAGTTGAGTTTTGACAGCGTTCGGTTGAGATTCCACGCTAGTGAAAGCCTTTGACTCTCGTCTTCCTTAAGGCGCTGAAACTCCTTGATGAGGTAGAGTTTGAATTCGACTGATATCCACGAGGCAAACTCGAAGGCGATGTCTTTGTGGGCGTAGGTGCCGCCGTAGCGCCCGGCCTTGGACACCAGACCGATAGCCCCCGTACCTTCAACCCATTGCTTGGCCGTCAGGATGAAGCTGTTTAATCCTGCTTTTTTTCTAATCCCATCGAATTCGATGGGATTAAACTCAGGGTTGTTCAAGGACTCCCAGATCCCCAAAAACTCGATAGTGTTCCGGTTTCGCATCCAGTTAGAGATTAGGTAATCCGTCCGTTCCGGATCTTTGTGTCTCGCGATATCGGTCAGGGAGATATAGTCGTCTTCCTTCTGGCGGATCACCGTTACCGCAGTGCCCTTGACATCAATGGTTGTTTTGGCAGGTTTTCTCAAAATGTCTCCTATGCGGCGAACTGGTTGAGCGAAACGTAGTCTTTAACGTATTCAGGAATGAGTGCGCGGTATTTCTTCGGCACAGCTTTGAAGTCGCGGGTGGAAAAGACCGGATTGGTGGCGAGGTCGGCGAAGTCCTTTTCGTCGATGATGTGGCGAATACGCCCGTCGGTGACGTAGGCCTTGAAATAGGTCTTGATCGCCGGAATGGCTTCGGCCTCGTCGGGTTTGGCATCGGCGACAAACTTGGCGAATTCTTCTTCGAGCAGTTCGTCCTTGGATTTAAAGCGCGGGATAAGACCAAAGGCTTTTTCCAGAATCTCACGCAGCGTCAGGCGGCGATCCACGGCGGCGGCTTTGCGCAGTTTATCGAGGGTGTAATATTCCTCGGGTTTGTCGAAAATTTCTTTGTTCACATAGTCGATGACGCGATCCCACTGTCCCGATTCGACCGCATCTGCGACCGTCACGTTTTCGCGCAGGGTGTCTTCAAACTGCTGAAAGAACATCCGGTCGATCTTCATGCCCTCGATGCCGACGGCTTCTTCGCGGACGGAGGCGATGATGTCGGACCCCAGGTGTTCATAGATGTCGGAAGGCGAAGGAGGCGACGGGGGCGGTCCTTCCCCGCCCTTGCGGCGCGGTTTGGGGAGTTCGAGCACTTCGTCGTATTTGAATTCCTCCTCGAAGTATTCGCAGTTGGCGAAGAAGTCGAGGAGCTTGTAGGCGATCTTTTCGGGGTGTTTCACGCCGGCGCGGATGTCGTCATCGAAGAGCTGTTCGAGGAAGTTGTGTTTGCGGGTGCCACGGCCCTTGATCTGGATGAAGTCGGTCGGCGAGAAGATGGGGCGGAAAAGTCCGAGGTTCAAGAGATCGGTGCAATCGTAGCCGGTGGTCATCATGCCGACGGTGACGCAGACACGGGCCTTGGCGGTCTTGTAGGCAGGCAGGAAATTGCAGGAGCCAAGGAGGTTGTTGTTGCTGAAGTTGATGGCGAACTGCTGGGCTTCGGAGATTTGCGAGGTGACCTGAACGGCGAAGTCGGACTGGTATCGGCCGGGAAACATGCGGTCGGCCATGAGGTTGAGAATCTGGGTAAGCTTGGAAGCGTGATTCTGGCTGACCGCAAAGATGATGGACTTGCCGATCTCACCGCTGACCGGGTCGCGCAGCGCGTTCTCCAGAAACGTCTTGCAGAAAAGCTCGTTGGTGGATGCAGAGAAGAAGCGCTTTTCGAACTCACTCTGCTTGAACGCCTCGTCCTGGTCTTCACCTCTGTCGTCGGTGAAGGTGACGATGAACCCCTGATCGGAAAGGAGTCTGGTGGTGACTTCGGTGCGGGCGTCGACCACGGTGGGGTTGATGAGGAATCCGTCTTTCACGCCGTCGAGCAGAGTGTAACGGAAGGTCGGCTGGCTGTTTTCGCAGCCGAAGGTGCGGTAGGTGTCGAGCAGCAGGCGGCGCTCGGTTTCGCGCGGGTCGCGAGTGGTCGGCGAAGCTTTGTTGAATCGTTTGAGATAGTCGCGCGGCGTGGCGGTGAGGCCCAGCTTGTAGCCGACGAAGTAATCGAACACGGCACGGGCGTTGCCGCCGATGGAGCGGTGGGCTTCATCGGAGATGACGAGATCGAAATCGGTCGGCGAGAAGAGCTGCTGGTACTTGTTGTTGAAAAGGAGGGACTGGACCGTGGTGACGACAATCTCAGCGCGGCGCCAGTCGTCCCGGTTCTCCTTGTAGATGACCGTCCGGTAGTCGGCGGAGAGAACTGCGGCGAAGGTTTTCTTTGCCTGGTCCTCCAGTTCGAGGCGATCCACCAGGAAGAGGACGCGCCGGACATTGCCGGAACGGAGGAACAGCTTGATGACCGCGGCGGCGACCAGGGTCTTGCCCGTGCCGGTGGCCATTTCGAACAGGAAGCGGTCTTTGCCGTCGCCGACCGCGGCCTGCAGGCTGCGAATGGCCTTGAGCTGATAAGGGCGGAGAAAGCGCAGTTTGTTGGTCTGGACATAGGCGGGGCGCTCGGCTTCGTTCCGCCAACCGGCCTCTGACCGGTAGTTCGGGCGCTGGGTGCGGACGATATAGTCCTCGTCGACCGAGTCCTCGATCAGGCGCAACGGGTTGGGCGTTGACTTCTGATAGCCAATGACCGAATCGGGCGTGGGAAAAGAGGTAATGACGTAAGGGTTGCCGCGTTCGAGATCCCAGAAGTAATGCAGGTTGCCGTTGGAGAGAATGACGAAACGGCAGTTTTGGGACTTTGCGTACCGGCGAGCCTGTTCTTTGCCCACGAGGGGGCTTTTATTTTCGCACTTGGCTTCGAGGATGATAAACGGAAAACCCTTCGCGTTGAGCAAGAGGAAGTCGATGAAACCTTTGGAAGATTTCTCGAAGTTTACACCAAGCGCATCAAGATCGTGGGTCTTAATAATGACGCTGGGTTCGAGTTCGATATTAGCCGGGCCGTTGGCATCCGCAAAAAAGCGCCAGCCAGCGGCTTCGAGCAGTTTGTTGATCTTGATGCGGGCTGTGGCTTCTTTGTTTTCCATTCGATTTTCCGGTGACACCACTAGTTTCTGACAGTGGTTCAAAGGTACCACACATAATCATCTTCCCTCAAGTGATTTCCCTTGTACGCGGGGTAGGCAATCATTGGGGAAGGTCGCGGAAAGCGGGGGTTAGACCTTAGATTAAAAGTTAGCGGGCTATAAGCTCTCATTTAACTGACTTTCAAGCTTTGCAGTCAACTTGCCAATAAGGTTCTTCACTCATTAGCATCCCATAGGATGCAGGAGTTTAGGGGCAGAGCAAGTGTTTTGTCTATAAATTCGTGAAGCGGGTCATGCTGGCACACCTTCCATGCTGAGATAGATTTCCCCGGTCTCCCATTCCTCGCTGATCTCCGACAGCATGGCTGACACGAGCCTGAGCAGCGAGGCTTAGTCGAGCGAGGGCGCGTCGAAGATGGCGCGGATGTCCGGCGGCCACCTGCGACTTCAAGTCGTGCTTAGTGACGTAGGACTGCGCGTTGCGCTGGAGGTGGCACTGGCAGAGCTGCCAAGTGACGCCGAGGACGGCTTTCCCTCACTCTCTCATGAATTCCGCTTTTGCTCGCACCGCTACACCCTGTCAAAAATCGGTTGCAAAACCGCCTCCATGGCGATACCTTTCTGTTCGTGGGTCATGGCTTGTTCGTCCTTGCTTTGTTTTTTGACAACACAAAAGGATAGCCGTGCCCCGCCTTTTTTCAAGCCCGCAGATCAACCCGGGGGACCACAGGCCCTTTAATTTAATTTGCAGACAATAGGTTACACCCCCACGTTGTTTGAACATCATTCAGGAGGCATATATGAAGAAGAGTTTTCACATTATTCCATTATACATATTGTGTTGTCTTTCGGCATTCAACACACACACTGCGAATTGTAAAGAACTGACATCAAAAGCCGTTCCCGCACCCCCCGCGACAGTTCATAAAGCAACGTACGGTGTAAGATGGAAAATAATAAAAAACGAAGCCGTGGATTATTATCTGCCGTGTGAAAGGGTGGAAGCCGCAGTGGGTTTATCGCCTTCGGATTTTGACACTGTTTTCCCTTGGTCTGAGATCAAGCGATGCAACATTCTGAATCGTACCGACGGCACACAAAAAATAACGTATGAGCATGAGCCCGAGTTCGCCCTGAACGGATCGAATGGCCATGTCATGGTTGAGATACCCAAGCATTACAGCAAACGATTTGTCCGCCATGGATACGAATACAGGCTCATATCAGATCGTCCCCGTGACGGTTTCATCGTGGATCCTGCCTTTATAGAAAACGGCGTGGAAATTGAAAAGATTTATGTCGCCGCTTACGAAGCGCATATCAGCGCAAACGGCAAGATGGAATCTTTAACCGGCGTGTACCCTACGGCAAACCACTCAAGACCGGAATACCGGAATTACGCCAGAGCCAATGGGAACGGATACGGGACCTTTGACATCCGCACATTACTCATGATACAAAACCTGTTTTTGATCGAACACGCTGAAAAGGACTCTCAAAAAGCGATAGGTGGCGGCTGGGGGAAACTCCCCCAACCATACCGAAGAAATCGATGCGTATTACCCGAGAAGGACGCAAACCGGATCATCACTGAAGCCAAGCGCTATCCCAAGAGACTGTTTACGGGTTGCGCCATTACGATTACAAGCTACAAGACGGGGGGAGTCATATACACGGACAGAACCCTCACGAACGTTGTGCTGGATTCTCCTGAAAAAGGACTGGCTTCCCTTTACTTCGATGGCGACGCGATAGATACAACCACAAACATGTGCCTGGGGGGAGCTGCTCAAAAAACAGGCTGGTCGGATTGCTTGCCCTACCACTCAGGACATACCGCTTACAAAGGGGAACCTCCCGACAACAAGTACCGGTGTGCGGTCAAATATCGTCACATGGAAAACTTATGGGGTAATTTATGGTGCTTTATAGACGGTTTAAATCTCGATAACGGACGGGCTTACATTTGCGAAAACATGAACGCTTATGAAAACGGCATCCCGTCAAACACATACAAAACGGTCGCGATCACACAACAGATACAAACGGACAACGGGGATGTCGGCGGACCCAGATCGATCCATTATCTGAAAAACCTCGGATACGATCCGCAGTATCCCTGGTTGGCTCTTCCGCAGGACTTTGTTAACGCGGATAAATCTTCAGAGAAAGGCGCCAGCTTGTTGTTGCGGAACGGTCATTTTGGCGACTATTATTATCTGAGCGAAGAAGCAAAAAATTATGTCCATGGCGGTGGGTTTGATCATTATTGGAGGTGCGGCATGTTCACTTTGCGCGGCTGGCAAAGTGACACGAGAAGATGGTATTTGTATGGTTCAAGAATGATTTTTAAACCTTTGTGATCCGGACACCGTACCGCAACGTCTTCAGGGCTGGTTCCAAGCACGGAAACACAGGCGATGGGGTGAAATCAACCCGAAGGGAAAAATGATTGAAACAACGAAAAAGATGATGTTTTTGTATTGCGCGTGGGTATGCATGGCGGCAGCAGCAGGTGAAACCGTCAAATCGTGCGATTCGACCGCGTCAATATAGCAAATGCCTTCTTCGGCGGCTTCGAGTTCATCCAAAAAAATCAAGGCAAATAGTTACAGAAGGGCCTAGGCCCGCGCCGGGCGCGGAGCTGAGAAGTTCTAAAATGCGAGAGTTCTAAAGTTCTAAAGTGAAGTGGTTCAAAGGGTTTAAATGATTGAAATACGGGATCGGGATCGGGATCGAAAATGCAACTAATCGCAGATGCGCCCTACTTTGTCAATTCACCAATCTCAAATTATTGACGTTGAGTTGGTAAAGGTAGTATGTTTAGCGTGTTTATTTGGAAAAGAATTTGTTCGGTCTGCCTGTGGGTGCAGGTGGAAAAGGTAACGTACAAGAATCAAGGCTGTTCCTCGCGCTATCCTCTGTCTGAAAGCTAACGGGCGAAGCGAGGTTACCCTTTGATGTGTGGGGCAAGGAGTGGGAACCATGAAGAGCATCCTCGTTCTGTTGGCACTGTGCTCGGTTGTTTCGTTGGCGGATAATGCGCCGGAGGGCGGCGGGGTTTATGGGGCGTTTGCGGCGAGCGAGAAATGGACGCCGCCGACGGATCCAGCCGTGCTAAAGAAGCTGTATGCGTGGCAGGATCAAAAGCTCGGGCTGCTAATCCACTGGGGCACGTACAGCCAGTGGGGGATCGTCGAATCATGGAGCCTGGTCACTACGCGCCACACATGGAACAAGAGGCCGCCTGCTCTCACCAACTTGGACGATCGTGCCTACATGAAGGCCTACGAGGAACTGATCAAGACGTTCAACCCTGTGAAGTTTGACGCCGAAAAATGGGCGACGGCCTTCAAGAATGCCGGGGTGAATTACGTGATCCCGACGACGAAGCATCACGATGGCTTCTGCATGTGGGACACCGCGACGACCGATTACGGGATCACCTCGAAGCAGTGCCCGTTTCACGCCGACCCGCGGGCAGACACGATCAAGCGGATGTGCGACGCATTCCGCAAGCAGGGACTGAGCACGGGCATCTACTTTTCCAAGGCCGACTGGCATAGCCCCGGCTACTGGATTCCCGAACGCGGTCCCGGCAGTGGGCAGGGCCCCAACTACAATCCGCGCGAGCAGCCGGAACGCTGGAGGCAGTTCAAGGACATGACATGGAGACAGATCGAGGAGCTTATGTCCGGTTACGGCCCGCAGGACATCCTGTGGCTGGACGGTGGCGCGGTGCGACCGCCGAACAATGATATCGACATGAATGGCCTGGCAGCGATGGCGCGCAAGCACCAGCCGGGGCTCATTGTGGTGGACCGCACGGTACACGGTCCGAACGAGAATATTGTCACGCCGGAGGGCAAGATTCCAGATCATTTTCTGCCGTATCCGTGGGAAACGTGCATGACGATGGGCGATCGCTGGTCGTACGTGCCCAATGACAACTTCAAGAGCACCGGCACGCTGGTTCGCAACCTCTGCCGCATCGTCGCACGCGGCGGTAACTACCTGATCGGCATTGCTCCAGACGGCAACGGCGAATTCGACCCGACAGTGTATGCCCGCCTCAAGGAGATGGGCGCGTGGCTCAAGGTCAACGGCGAGGCCATCTACGAGACGCGCCCCGTGGTGCCGCACGAGCACGGCGACTGTGTATTCACCTGCAAGAAGGACGGCACGGTTTACGCCGTCATCCTCGCCAAGGACGACAAGAGTTCACTACCGGCGAGCGTCTCCATTGCGGCTGAACTTACGGCAAAAGCCAGCGCGATTTCGTTGCTTGGTTTCGGGCCGCTCAAGCCGGGCGAGACAAAGGATGGTGTGACAACCATCGAGATTCCTGCGGCCGCACAAGCCAAGCCGCCCTGCGGCTACGCATGGACCATCAAGTTCAACGGATAGGACGTGTTTGAAGGCAATTAGAAAAGTGGCCATTTTTCGTTTGCCGCTAACAGGATCGCGTGTAAATCTGAAAGCAAATGATTTTATGCGAGACAAAAGCCTATTGCGTCAAATGAGATGATACCGAAGCGCGGGTTGTTTGATGGCCTCTTAAGGTTCCTTTTTTTACGTCCGGAGTTGAAAGAATAACTGCAAAAGAGAAGCTATATGAGAATTACAGTTGCCTACAATCTCAGACTCGACGACAGCGAGAAAACTGCCGAACTACTGAGTCGTGAAGATGTCGATCGTCTCAGCAGAACGATCCTCAGCCTCGGCCACACGGTGGTCGAGGTGGAGATGTCCGGAAAACCAAACGATGTCGTTGACCGGCTACTGGCAAGTGAGCCGGACCTAATCTTCAATGTGGCGGAAGGTACCATTGGCAGTTCTCGCGAGGCCTTCTACCCCAGCTTGTATGAACAGCTCGGCATTCCTTTCACGGGCGGAAGTGCTTCCCTCCTGCACCTCAACCTCGACAAACATCTCGCGAAGACCGTTCTGGCCTCACGTGGCATTCGTGTTCCGCAAGGCGTTTTAGTCACGAAAGTCGATTACGAGTTGCCCAAGAATTTACAGTATCCGCTTATGATTAAGCCGAATTCGGAAGGATCCAGCAAGGGCATCACCAAAGACTCCGTGGTTGAAAATGAAACTGCTGCCCGCAAGCATATTACCGCGATTTTGGGGCAATACCCGGCAGGGGTCGTTGTTGAAGAATTTATTCCCGGCAAAGAATTGAGCGTACCGCTTTTGGAAGCCTATCCAGAGAAAATGCTGGGCATTGTTGAGCATACCTTCGATCTAAGCCGGCTGGCATCTCGCTACAACATCTATGACTATGACATGAAGCAGGGCGGTGCTTCAGCGGCGGCCGTCAACGTGGTTTGTCCGGCTGTTCTCGCTCCACAGGAAGAGGCTCGCGTTATAGAAATGGCTCAACGTGTTTTTGAGATCATGTCTTGCCCGGACATGGGACGTGTGGATATCCGTCTGCACGAAAACGGGGAGCCGTTTTTCATCGAGCTGAACCCGCTACCCAGTCTGCACCCGGCTGCATCCTTAATGACCGCCAGCCGTGTTAAGGGGCTTGATTTCAAGAATGTCATCCGTCTTATCATTCGGTCCGCCGCGCGTCGGAACGGACTGGCGCTCCGCTCGATCCGTAAGAGCAGTTTGTCAGCCATCGGTCCCGCAAGCCCGCCGCGTCCCACGGCACGGGAGTTGGGTATCCGCGTGGGGCGAATGCAACCCGGCGTTTTCAACAGCATCACGGATGTGGACGGAGTTCGCGTTGGGCATCTGACGCGTCTGGAAGACGATGTCCAGGTGCCGGGGCTCCAGGAAACGACGAGGGTCCGTAGTGGCGTTACCGCCATCCTGCCGGCGGGCAAGGCGTTCGCCAAACGCCTCGTGGCAGGAGGCTTTGTTCTTAACGGTGTGGGTGAAATGATGGGGCTGACCCAAATCATGGAATGGGGCTGGCTTGAAAGTCCGATTCTGCTCACCAATTCGCATTCTGTCGGGAAAGTTCATTCCGGCATTATTTCGTACATGGCCAAGAAATACCCGGAGCTGGGCACCGATACAGACGTGGTGATTCCCGTCGTGGGCGAAACAGACGACTCTTTTCTCAACGACGTACGCGTGGGCATCTGCTCCGCGCAGGACGCTATCCGTGCGATTGAGGCGGCTGTACCCGGCTCTGTGCCGCAGGGATCGATCGGAGCGGGCGTTGGTATGATGACCTTCGATTTTGCCGGGGGGGTGGGCACATCCTCCCGAATCATCAACATCGCCGAGGGAACGTACACGATTGGTGTCTTCGTTCTCTCCAACTTTGGCAAAATGCGAAATCTGACTGTAGAGGGCAATGTGGTCGGTCGTAGTCTTGACATCTCGCATGACCCACAAAACCGCCGAATCCAATCGGAGGGCTCCATCATTGTGGTGATAGCCACGGATGTGCCGCTTTTGAGTAGCCAGCTCGGACGGATCGCCAAGCGCGCTGCACTGGGTCTTGGGCGTGTCGGCTCCCACGCGGCCTCGAGTAGCGGTGAGATTATTGTCGCTTTCAGTACAGCCAACCGCACGCCTCGCCCTTCAGCTTCGTCGGACAAGTTCATCAAACTGAAATGCATCTCCGATGCCCACATCAACGAAGTTTACGAGGCGGTCATTGAGGCCACCGAGGAATCGGTGCTGAACGCCGTTTTCTGTTCCAATGGCATGTCGGGTCGCAAGGGGCGTTGGGCTCCTGCTATCCCCCAGGGCGAAGTGATAGATCTACTCGCTAAAGGGAGGGTGATCCATGAAAGTCATTGAGAAATATAACGATAACCTGCACAACCCGTTCTGGAAGTTTCAACTTGGATCCTGCACATACCAGGTCAAGGATACGCCTTTGCGGGTGGATGTGATTAAAAAGCGGCTTCATGAAGATATTCGTTATACCTTTGTCAAAGCCAAAAAATTCCCTGAACAGCTCATTTCACGTCTGCATCCCTATCATGACTATATTAAGAAAACTGCAGCCAGCCTGAAAAAACCGGATGAGGAATTTTACCCTGACCTGTTTCCTGGTGACGGGGCTCGCCTGCGGCGGCGTGTCGATGAGCCGCTTTGGGGTGGTCAATGGTGTACCGATGCCGTCACGCCGATCACGAAGAAAACCTATGCCGTAGCGCGCGCTTCCGCAGAAACAGCGCTGACTGGGGCAGACCTGCTCCTGTCCGGTGGCGAACGTTGCGTCTACGCGCTGTGTCGGCCTTCGGGACATCATGCTGGGCCTCGGGTGTTCGGCGGATACTGCTATTTCAACAACGTGGCTACCGCCGCCGAGTTTCTCGCCCCGCATGGGAAAGTCGCGATTCTCGACATCGACTACCATCATGGCAACGGAACGCAGGAGTTCTTTGAAGAGCGTAAACATGTGTTCACGGGCTCCATTCATGGTGATACTGCGTTCGAATATCCCTACTTCTGGGGGTATACTGACGAGAAGGGCAGAGGACAGGGGAAAGGGACGAACCTCAATCTTCCGCTTCCGAGAGGAACCCGAGTCCCAGCTTATCTGAAAGCCGTTGATCGTTTCTGCGAGGCTACCCGCGCTTTCCGCCCGGATTTCCTCCTCGTTGCTGCTGGTTTTGATACGCACAAGACCGATCCGATCGGCGGCTTTGCCCTTCAGATACCAGACTACCAAAAAATTGCCTTACGCCTTGTGGCATTGGGCGTTCCCACTCTAGTTTGTCAGGAAGGGGGATACAATACCGATGTCCTCGGAGATTGCGTCCATAGTTTACTATCCGGATTTATGGATTCAAAGACGGCTGACGCAAAGTCGATGCCGCAGGCTGGATGTCGGCGAGTTCCTTGAAGCCCGACGAGAAAATCTCAGGGGTTGTGATTTGCCATTAGACCGACAGGTCTTTGCAGCGTGTGGCCGCGCCTTTTTGGGCCAGCGGTTTTTCACGCATTTTTTTCAGTTCCTTTTGCAGAGTATCCTTGTTTTTCTGCAATGTGCCCTTGGAACAGCGCGCCTCCATCTGCGCCAGCCGGTCAGCTTCATAGCGTTGCAGGATTTTTTCGCGGTCCCAGGGCATGGTCTGGCCGGCCGGCAGCTGTTTCTCCAATTGCGCCCACATGCCATAGAGCCCGCCATCCACCGGGATGCGTTCTTTCCGGACATGCAAAAGCGCCGCCGCATTTGTCCCGCACAACGCCTCCGCCTCGTCCAGCAGGCGCTGGCAGGTCTTGTAAAAAGTCAACGTCAAATAGGGACGCTTGGTTGTTTGTATTTCAGACAATATTTCCGTTGCCGGCGTCGTCGCCATCTGATCTTCCATGTAGTTCAAATATTCCGCCATTTTACCAGTCGCCGGTCCGTAAAAGCCGTCCATGAAGGTCTTAATCAATGGCGCCGGGGACTGGTCGGGATCCTGCATTAGCTTTATTCCCAGCCAGCGTTTCAGGTCAAAGAAACTGGTGATCTCGCTCTTTTCGCATTCCACAAACATCATTTCCACATGGCTGTCATGAAACAGTTTCAGATCGGGTTGCAGGCAGCGCATGTTCACGTAAGGCGAAGGAATATCCTCAAAGTTAAATGAATACTGAATCCAATAATCCCAGACGGCCAGGTGCTGGATGACTTTTGACCAACTGGCCAGAATTTCACAAGGTCCACGATTGACGGGGTGGGTCATCGGACGGAACATGTCGGGATGGTCATCGCGCTCTTTCACCGGCTTAGGCCATTCGGCGTTTAGCTGGGCCACACGGATCATGACGTTGTCACGGGCCTTGATTGTCCGGGGTGGCTTGAGGGTCGTCTGATAAGCAAATGTTTCGACCAGCACGTCGGGATATTCGGCTTTAATTCCATCGGCCAATGAGTTTACCAGGTCAACCAGGGGGCCGCTGGGCGAGTCTTCCCGCTCGCAAAACGCCTTGCATTCCTGGCATTGGCAAACCAACGTGTTATCATTTTGCTCCACCGCATAGATCCGCGGCGGTTGGCAGCCAGCCTTGGCCGCGGCTTCGCGATCCTTGGCGATAAATTCTTTCAACTGCGCGAGCATCAGCTTGCGGACTTCCGGATGCGTCAGGCAAATCTGGCCGTCGGACGGCCGCGCGCCCTCCGCGTTCAATGCCAGATATTCGGGATGGTTGGTGGGCCATGCCTTCGAATAGTCATGAAAGGTATGGCAAGAGTTGGGCGAGCCAAAGACGCTTCCAGATCCGAAGGATGACGTGGACTCTTTATTTCGGAAGCGGAAGCGCTCGGTAACGATGCCGATATCTGCGGCTGTGTAAATCCGCCGGTCCCAAAACGCAGGCAGGCCGCGGATATCCATTTTTTTCAGGACCAGGTCGGGCCGGGCCGGGACCGTTTCCGTGAATTCGTCGAACCAATGGCAGCCAACCTGCTTTTCCAGGAACTCATAAACCGCATACAGCGTGCCGCGCGGCCGACCGCCGACCATGACCAGGTTTTTCCCACAGCTCTTAATGATCCATTCCTCGTCGCCCAAGGCAGCCAAGTCAATGCCCTGTTTGCGGGCAAATTCTGTCCAGCCAACGTAAATGGCGCGCACCGGCAGAACGGCATTGGTCTCGGAAACCACCGTAAAACGAGCCCCCGTGATCTTCTGCAAATACGCGCCCAAATCCTCCACCGCAAATTGCTCGGCCGGCGTGGGCTGGGCACTTTGGACAATCGCATAATCGGTCTGGCCGTTGCGCGCAAGCTCCAGCTTGCCGAACAATCCCGCGAAAAAGCCCACACTAAATAATCCGCTGATTACGAACAAGTTATACACAACGTGTTTCTCCTCGTTTTTTTCAAACAATACCACATTTAGAGATATTCTTCGCCATCGTTTAACATATTCCACGATTCCAACTATGCGCTTGATATAAAAAGCCTGTATACCAAACCAACGGTATGTTCGAGGGAGGACCCACCGGACGGGTCAGCAGCGGCTCGATCTCCCGCTGAAAAAGTCGGTGGGCAGATAGTTGCTCCTGACCGCCAAGCCCCGCCGGTCAAAGCAAAGAAAAAGAAATGAAGTCGGGCGGCCTGCGGCTATGCCGCCTGCCGCCCGACTTTTTCAGCGCAACTTATTGTCAAACTACGCACCCTATTATGTTGTTGTTTGAAAAAAGACCGGATACGAAATCAAATGGCTTAATTTCGTATTTAGTGTATAGTATCTCACATAAGTACTGGAGAGGAATTATGCAACACGGTCGGGCGGTTATTTTAGGCATGGCCTTTGGAGTGTGGCTCGCCGGTGCGGCTCAGGCTGCCGAGTGGCGGATACTCAAACCCGCCTCCGCACCGCAGGCATATGCGGTGGCGGCACAAGAGTTCCAGAAGTTCTACCGGGAAGTGACGGGTGTCAAGCTGCAGATCGTGACGCAACCGGATGCCGGATCACCTCTGGTGGTCATCGGTTCGGATGCGGTCAACCGGTTCTGCCGTGACGCTGTTGAGCAGAAGATCATTCCGCCACTCGGTACAGGGGCGGATACGGATGCCTATCGGCTCCGTTCGGCTGAAAAAGAGGGTCGGCGGTTTCTCTTTCTTGCGGGAGGCAACGGCCGCAGTACACTCTATGCCGTCTACGATTTTTTTGAGCGCCAGGCGGGGTGCCGATATTTCTGGGATGGGGATATCGTTCCTAGAAAAGCAGCGATTGAAATGGGCGGACTCGATGTGACTGAAACGCCGCGTTTCGCCTATCGCGGTCTGCGCTATTTCGCGCACCGCAGTCTGGACCGCTTCCAGGCGGAACACTGGGGGGCGGCGCAGTGGGATCACGAGATCGACTGGATCCTCAAGAAGCGGCTCAACCTGTTCATGCTGCGCATCGGCATGGATGATGTGTATCAAAAGGCCTTTCCGGATATCGTGCCGTATCCGCCTGATGACGGACCTCTCCCCGAAGCCATTGCCCGCTCCTATAATGACCGCACAACCGCGTGGCCGCTGGAATATAGGGGAGAACTTCGCAAACACATTCTGAGTTACGCACGCGACCGGGGGCTGATTCATCCTGAAGATACCGGCACGATGACCCACTGGTACAGCCGGACGCCCAAGGCGTTTCTCGAAACCGTCAAGCCGGGTTTCACCCCGCAGGCGAGTAAAGGGTATGGAGAGGACACCGGGCTGGTTTGGGATATCCGCGATGACCGCAACCTTGACAACTATTGGAAACTCACGCAGGCGCATATCGACGCTTACGGGAAACCGGAAATGTTCCACACCATCGGACTGGCGGAACGCAATGTTTTCACCAACCGCGCGGATAATTTGGAGATGAAGCTTTACGCTTACCGGCGGATTATCGCGAAGCTACGCGAACATTATCCGACGGCACCCATGCTGATCGCGTCGTGGGATTTGTACCATCCCGGCTGGAGGGGGGAGGAAGTGAGCGCTCTTCTCGGCATCTTGGATCCGGAGAACACGCTGATTTTTGATTACACTTCAGATCTGCCGCACTGGCACAGTCAGGTGCCTGATTTCCGGGGATGGGGTGTGGTCGGCAAGTTCCCGTGGGTCTTCGGCATTTTCCACGCCTACGAGTGGGAGAGCGATCTGCGCGGCAATTACGACGCCATCCGTGAGCGTATGCCGATCGCGGCCGCTGATCCGATGTGCAAAGGGTTCGTCTACTGGCCGGAGAATTCGCACAGCGACAGTCTCATTCTGGAGTTCTTCACGAAGAACGCGTGGCAGCCCGATACGCTGACACCTGAAGCCTTGCTACCCGCCTTCTGCCGCGACCGTTATCAGGCGGCGGCGGAGCCGATGCAGTCGGCTTGGCTGGCGGCTTTGCCGCTGATCAAGCAGCACCGCGAACTGCCGCCAGAGTTCAGAAACCTTGCGAGCTTTGCTCAGCGCGAGGTGACGTCCAAGCGAGCCGAAACTCTGCGGGCGCAGTGCGCGAAACTTGAGCCGCAGATGAAAACAGTTTCGTCGCTCTGCCGGGCGCTGGCCGAACTCCCGTTCGGAACCGGCGACGCGTTCGTCGATCGCGACGCCATCGACTTGGCGCGGACTGTGGCGGGGAGGGTTTTCAGTTACGCTCTTTACCGCTATGCGATCACGCAGAACGATTGGCTGCGGGGCAAAGCCGATGCCGCGGCGGTGACGGCAGCAGGCGGGCGGTGCGCGGCCATCCTGACGGCGCTGCGCGACATCCTCGCGCTACACGACGACTACTCGATGAACGTCTCTATGTCTAAGCTTCAAGCGATCCACCCGGTCAACCCTTGCTTCGAACAGGCGCTCAAAGGCAACGCGGAAAACGGCTACTGCCGCTCCTACATCTATGAATTGTGTAACGACTATTATCTGCCGCAGTTGGCGCTCTACACATGCTGGGTGGAGGAGCGTGTGGCCAGCGGTGACACGAAGAGCCCGATGAAACCGGCAAAGGCCTTGCCAATGAAGTCGAGTGTGAATGCATTCTATGCAAAACCGCTTGCGGAGATGGCGGCCCCCGCTATTAAGAATCCTCAAGAAGCTTACTCCGCAGTTATGGAACGGTTGGCTGTGGCTTGCAATTGGTCCGCGCTGAAGGAGTAATGTTGATAAACGATATTAGTGAGTCAGCGCTGACAGCGCAGATTAAAGAGTTTGCAAGCAAAGAGCTGAATGCAGATCTGGTGGGCGTGGCGAATATCGAACGCTTCAAAGGCGCGCCGGTCATGATGAGCCCGCGGGGTATTCTGCCTTCCGCCCGGTCGGTGGTGGTCATGGCGGTGCATCATCCGGACGCGGCCATTGAGTTGGGTGGTGAAGAGCATCCGCAGAAGATCGGTCCCTACTGTGTTCAGTACGTAATGAACATGCGGCTTGATGAGATGAGTTATCGCATGGGGCGCTATATAGAGTCACTGGGATATACCTCGGTGCCGATCGTCTCTTCCAACATCTGGCGCTACAAGGGCTATAAGGGAATGACGGAACATTTTGCGCCGGACATGTCACACCTGCATGCGGCTGTGGCGGCTGGGCTCTCGGAGTTTGGCTACTCTGGTCTATCCATTACGCCTGAGTTCGGTGCGCGTCAGCGCTTTGTCTCAATCATTACTGATGCCGTATTGAATCCCTCGCCGTTGCTAGAGCCCGGTTCAGTCTGCGACAACTGCATGCTTTGTAGAAAGGCATGTCCGACAGCCGCGTTAGTCAAGGAGATCGATGGTTGGAAAGAGGTGGAGATTGAAGGCAGGGTCTATCGGTATGCAAACAAGAATCTCTGGCGCTGTGCGTGGGGTGAACATTTTGACCTGGATCTGGATCTGGATATCCCCGAACATGTGGATGAGGCGGTAATACTTAAATATGTTGAGAAGTATGGACGGCGCAGCGGTGAGATGGGGTGTTGCCTCAAAGCCTGTTTGCCCGAGGCGCGACGTTATTTTGATAAATCCTATTGTAACAGCCCGCGTCGCATACGCGATGCGGTTCCGCCACCGGGAGTGTTGCCATCAGCGGATGTCGAGAAGTTGCAGTCGTTGACCAAGGCGCATGGTGCAGCCTGTATTCTCACTGTGCCTGTGACGGAGTTGCGGGAAGCAGGTGTAACGATCGAGGATTCCAAGGCATATCTTCCAGGTGCTAAAAGTGCGCTGATCGCTTGTGTTGCCGCTGACATTCAATTGGTGCATGATGAGGCTGATGTGGATAAGGAGCTGGCGCTGGAGATTACCTTGGTGGCCGGAGGATTGCGCGAGACGGCCGAGAAGCTGGCTATGCAGACCGGCTATGACCTGGCTCGTGCTCTGGAAAGAACGGGCTGGTCCGCAATCGGCGGAACCGAGGTGAAAGAGAGCGAGGTCGTGCAGGCAGTTAAAGGCGTACCCGACGGACGGACGCTTTTTACATACACGGTGTTGACGGAAGCGGAATTGCCATCAACAGGGTTGGCTTTCCATGAAGAGCCAGTGCAGGCGCTGGAAGGTGATTTCACTGAAGCGCTGAAGACCGAGGCAAAACGTCTGGGCGCAGATGTTGCAGGCGTTGTTTCAATGCGTCGTCTGGGCGATGTGGCACAGCAGGTGGCCGCCATATTTGATGGCGAGGAGATACTTGATGCGCGGGATATCTCAGCTCTGTTTACACCGTATGATCCGGTGGTAACAACCCGCAAGCGAAAGGTTCCTGATCCATCAACTATATTGCCGGATGGAAAATCGGCGCTGGTCTTCGGGGTTGCTCTGCCGCATGGTTCTGTGGATATCACGGCGCGGACACCGTCTGAGTCTGTGGGACCATACGCATTTGCCCTCTATGAGAACCTGAATTACCTGCGGCGTATCGCACTGCGTCTGTCGCTCTGGCTTTCGAAACAGGGTGTGCAGGCGGTGGTCAGCGAGGATCTGCTAGATACCGGTTCCAGAACAGCCAGCCCGCGTGGTGCAATTCCGGATCTTTTCTCCAACCGCTTTGCGGCGTGGTCAGCAGGTCTGGGGCGTCTGGCAAAAGCCGGCTTTCTGGTGAACCCGCAGTATGGTACGAATCTACGTTACATGGCGGTGGTTGTGGATCGTGAATTGAAAGAGGATGCCATGCTTGAATCGTTTACCGCGGAGAAGTGTGCGACGTGTGGTGATCTCTGTTTGTCAGCCTGCACGACTGAGGCATTCAGCAAGGAAGCATCTGTTGAAATTGATGGTGTGCGTGATACATTTCGTACAATTGAGACCGTGCGCTGTGATTGGGCCAAGCGATATTCATTGATTGCGGATGCGGGTTGTGGATTTGTCGGGTGGACGCTGGATATTCCCGCCCCATCGACAATTACGGGCGAGGTGCTGGCTGATGCCCTGCGTCAGCAGCCGCCGATCCCAAAGTACCGGCCCTGCAACTTCGAGGCCTGTTCAATGGCGTGTCCGTATACGAGAAGTGAGGAGTTGAAGCATGCTGAAACTCACATTACTTGATAGCGTGATCATTATCGGCTTTCTGATTTCCGTGGTGGCGATCGGTGCTGCCGCGGCACGCCGAGCCAGCCGTAGTGCATCTGATTACTTTCTCTCTGGGCGCACCATGCCGTGGTGGCTGTTGGGGATATCAATGGTGGCCTGCACCTTTTCATGCGGCACGCCCAATCTGATCACCGATATTGTTCGTAATGACGGTGTGGCGGGAAACTGGGTCTGGTGGGCTTTTCTGCTGACTGGCATGCTGACGGTTTTTGTGTATGCCAAGTTGTGGCGACGCTCGGAACTGGATACTGATCTTGGATTTTATGAGATTCGTTATGGAGGAAAACCGGCTGCGGTGCTGAGAGGTTTCCGCGCGGTTTATCTCGGTGTTTTCTTTAATGTGATGTCTCTGGCAATCGGTTCGCTGGCAGCGATTAAGATCGGTCAGGTGATCTTCGGGCTGACGGCATTGCAGACTCTTGTGGCGGCCTCTGTCGGCGTGGGCATCTACGCGACACTGGGTGGTCTGACGGGTTCAATCTGGGCCGATTTCTATCAGTACTCTGTGGCGCTGGGAGGAGCTATAGCGGCGGCGGTCTATGTTGTTAAAGCAAATGTCGGCGGAACAGGGGTAACCTCGCTGGCCGCACTCTGGGAAAGGATACCCGCTGATAAGTTGACTTTCTTCCCGAGTGTCGAAGGGGGTGACCTGTCGCTTTTGGTGACCGTGATGGTGCTGCCGTTGGCAGTGCAGTGGTGGAACGTCTGGTATCCTGGTGCGGAGCCCGGTGGTGGCGGGTATATTGCGCAGCGTATGCTGGCTGCTAAAAATGAAAAACATGCCATTGGCGCCACAATGCTATTTAATTTCATGCACTACGGTGTGCGCACCTGGCCATGGTTGATCGTGGCATTGGTGTCCATGGTAGTGTTGCCGAAAGAGACACCGGCGCAGCAGGCGCAATCCAGGATGTGGCTGAAGGAAAATGCGGCGGTGGTAGAGCAATATGACGAGTCGGGTGATCGTCTGACTCCGGGAGTGCATCAGGAGGTCCGCTATCACACGGCGGCTGTACGGGGGCATGGTGCGCTGGCAAAGGCATTTCCCGAGGTTGAAGATTCCTTCCTGCGTGATGACATTGCCTACCCCGGAATGATTGCCCGGCTGCCAGCGGGATTACTGGGTCTGGTAGTGGCTTCTTTGATTGCCGCGCACATGTCGACCGTGGCTACGCATCTGAACTGGGGTGCCTCGTATGTGGTCAACGATGTCTACCTGCGGTTTCTTAAACCCAAAGCCACGCCGCATCAGCAGGTGCGCATGGCACGCATTGCGACTGTATTTCTGCTGCTTGCGGGCAGTGGCATGGCACTGTTGCTGCAAGGGGCCAAAGGCGCTTTTGATGTCTTGCTCCAGGTGGGTGCAGGAACAGGGTTGATTTACATCCTGCGCTGGTTCTGGTGGCGTATCAATGCCTAC
Source organism: uncultured Lentisphaeraceae bacterium (assembly GCA_964557205.1). Lineage (GTDB taxonomy): Bacteria > Verrucomicrobiota > Kiritimatiellia > RFP12 > UBA1067 > JAQVQN01. The sequence continues at coordinate 20,808 of CAZKZI010000006.1, read as the reverse complement.
AGCGAGATTGCGGCGATGGTGATCTCTTTTGCGGTTGCGATTCTATTCAAGTTTGTGGCTGAGCCCTTGGGCATTGAGTCGATGTTGGCGGATGCCGGGTTACTGAAAATCATGGCCTTCAGCGGATGGAAACTGGTTATCGGGATTAGCTGTACCACAATGGGCTGGTTGTTGGTTACCTGGCTGACACCGCCGGAGGAGATGTCGGTGCTGGTTTGCTTCTGCCGTAAAATCCGGGCCGGCGGTCCAGGCTGGCGCAAGGTCGAGGCTTATGCCGCAGGGCTGGGTGAGCCGCTGGGGGCTGATGCAAAGAACTCCGGTCTGCCTCTGGGTATTCTTTGCATGATGCTGGGATGCGCGGCAGTTTGGGGGCTTTTGTTTTCGCTGGGTTATATACTTTATGGCAAATGGATTTATGCCGCAGTGCTGGGTGTCGTGACAGTGACATCCACGGTGATTCTTATGCGGTTGGTGCCGCGTATAAAGTTTGGGTAGAAAAGTTTTGTAAAAAGAGGAACAAATATGAATACAGAACAGTTGAAAACGAAGGCTCGTGCATGCGGAGCTGATCTGGTGGGTATTGCGCCTGTGGAGCGGTTCAGTCATATGCCGGCAGAGCAGAATCCGGCAGTGATTTTTCCTGAGTGCAAATCTGTGATTGTACTGGCGCGACGGATATGTCGCGGTTCATTGCGTGGTGTTGAGGAGGGGACCAATTTCGCCAGCACCTATCAGTGTTTCGGGTATACGTGGGTGGAGGATAATTTTCTGTCGCAGACATCTTACGACCTATCTTTATGGGTTGAGGAACAGGGCTTTGAGGCGGTTCCGCTCTTTGCATATAATGAAGCTGGTATGCCCAAGGGTGTGCCGGTTGCAGCAGGTAAACCCGCACCGAATGTGATTATTGATCCGCGCATTGCCGTGATGGCATCGGGCTTAGGTGAGGTGGGGTTGGGTGGATTTATTCTCACGCCTGAATACGGCACCCGCCAGCGTTTTGCTTTTATACTGACCGATGTGGAGCTGGAGGGCGATGAAGTCAGAGAAAAGAGCCTGTGCAATGATTGCGGCGGTTGCGCCGCGGCATGCCCCTTTGGCGCAATTCACCTGGATAAGAGACGCACGCTTGAGGTGGAGGGTGTTGTTATGCAGATTGCCGAAGTTGATACACGGCTGTGCCGGGATTGTCCCAATGGCGCTTTTCTGGCGAGTGGGCGCGGCAGTGAACCCGACCGGATTGCGGCGGCGTGCGGACGTGAGTGTCTGGTGCGGTTGGAAGATGATGGTAAACTGGGTAATTGCTTTGAGAACACCTTTCGAAAACGCGAGCCCTGGCAGTTGGATGCCTTTAAACGTCCACTGGTACGCGACGCGTCGGGCGCGATGAAAGCGGTCGATGTGGGGTGCGGCAAATTTTCCGGTAGCGGCTTGGTTTCCGTTCATACGACTGGCCAAATTTTCCCCAAATAGGCGGTTAGGGATTAAGACTGTTAGGAGATGTATGAAAATGACATCGCAGATGATTAAAGATTTTGCTGAATCACGGGGGCGTCCCTGCCTCGTGGGGGTGGCAGATATCGGGCGATTTAAAGGTGCGCCCCGACAGATGCACCCTGCCAATATTTTTCCGGAGTGTAAGTCGGTAATTTCCGTAGTTGCTCCGTTTCCGCGCGGGACCTATCGCGGTATTACGGAGGGCACGCATTGGCCGAACTACACCTACTATTCTTACAACCGCTTGAATAACCTCTTCCGGCCTCGTATCACCTATGAGCTCTCCTGCTTTATGGAGGATCATGGATGGGAAGCGGTTCCGCTCTATCCGGCAGTGCCGGAGCGCGGCGGAATGCATGCACCGGTATTGCCGGGACGGCCGAGTCGCGAGATCAATATCAATGTCCGTATTGCGGCAATGGCTGCTGGACTGGGAGAGATCGGCTGGTCCAAGGTTTTCTTAACTGAGAAATGGGGACCACGTGTGCGTATCGGCACAATTCTGACGGATGCGGAGCTGGCGCCTGATCCACTTATGAAACCGGGAACACTCTGCAACCGCTGCATGAAGTGTGCGCGAACCTGTCCGGGGGGGGCCATTCCGAAAGCCGGTGAAAAGCCGCCGATTCGTATTACGCTTGATGACCAGGCGTATGAATGGGGTGATGTTGACATGGGGCGCTGTACCCTGACACACCATGGACTCAACCGTGAAGTCTCGCCCTTTCTTGCGCAGGATTTCCCAACAATGGATTTGAAGGTTCGTGAGAGCCGCTTCTCTGAAGAGCAGGCCTATCGCATGGCTTACACATTGGCAACAGGCACCTGGGTTCCTTCCGATGAGTTTCCGCATGGGAACATTGTCGATTTTTACCATCAGATTCTTGGACATGTTGGTTACTTTGCAATCTGCGGTGCTCAGGGATGTGTCCGGGGCTGTATGGATACTCTGGAAAAGCGGCATGCAATTGAGCAGTCTAATTTTAAGACAGCGTTGTCGCCGCGCGGTCAGTGGAAAATTCCTCCCGCAGAGGACGAGAAATCTGCAGGCGTTGCCGAAGGCCGCTGTGCGGAGCTTTATCATGAGCCTGATCCTCAGGCTGGAAAATGGAACTAATGAAAGGTTGAGAGACATGAGAAAAAGAAGAATGTTGAGTTTGGCCGTTTTTTGTTGCGCATTCGGTATGCTGCAGGCCGCACCGCTGAATGAAAAAGAGTCGCGTATTATCAGGGCGAGGCTTGTTCCGGCACCGCAAAAAGTTGCGTTGACTGATGGAGCCGATGTGGTGCTGGACAAATCGCTCAAGGTCTCGCTTGCCTGTGCAAAGGATGAGGCCCTTGCGGCGAAACAGACCAGGAAAAGCTTTAAGAAGTGGTTTGGTTTCTCACCGGAGATGAAGCTTATAAAACCGGAATACGTGGCAGATAAAGCGGATGCCTATCGGATTACTGCTGTGAAGGGCGCACTGACTATTGAAGCTGCTGATGCGGGCGGTGCTCGCAATGCGATGCGTACCCTGCGGCAGATTGCTGAACCAATGCGGGGAACAGCGGAATTAAAGGCGTACTTTTTGCCGGAGATGGAGATTGATGATGCGCCAGCCATGGCCTTTCGTGGATTCCATATCTGCTGGTTTCCTGAGAATACACCTGTACAGATTGAGCAATATATCCGTCTGGCAGCCTACTATAAAATGAATGTTATTGTGTTGGAACCCTGGGGTAACTTTGTTTCCAAGAAACATCCTGAACTTGCCTGGCCAAACAGTACGATGACTTTGAAGGAAGTGCGCAGACTGGTGAAGATTGCCAATGAATTGGGAGTCACCCTTGTTCCACAGTTCAATCTCTTCGGCCATGCTTCAGGATCACGAGGCAGTTGCGGCAAGCATGTGGTGACAGATCTGCATCCTGAACTTCAGCCGCTGTTTGAGCCTCTCGGATGGACGTGGTGTCTGAGCAATCCCGCGACAACCCGGCTGATTGAAGAGGTGGTGGTGGAAATGCATGAGGCCTTCGGGTGTCCGCCCTACTTTCATGCGGGGTGTGATGAGGCCGAGGATATGGGAACCTGCGCAACCTGTCGCCGGACAGACTACGCGGCATTGGTTAAGAACTTTCTGTCGCATATTCACGGGGTGTTGGCAGCACGTGACTGTCGTATGATGATCTGGCACGACATGCTTCTGAAAAAGGGTGATCCTCGCTGGAAGGGATTTTACGCAAACGGCTCAGATCAAGCGGAGGTGATGCTGGAGGGGCTGCCCCGTGACATGATTATCTGCGACTGGTATTACGGGGCGCCGAATAAAGAAGAAACCTGGCCCACGATGCGTTACTTTAAAGAGAAGGGCTTTTCGGTTCTTGCCTGTCCTTGGGAGAATCTTGCGGGGTACAAGGGGCTCAGTCAAGCGGTGCAGGAAGAGAAACTGGATGGGATGCTCTGTACCACCTGGCATCATCTGTATGGCAGAAGCATGCTGCAGATCTATTTCCGGTCGGCTCATGCAACCTGGGGCACACCTCCAATGGGCGGTCATGAGAACCTGGTCTTTTCGCAGCATCTGCGTCAGGTTGGGTGGGATATTCCCGTCAAGAACTACGAAGATACCGGATATTATAATAACCAGCTTCCTGCAAAAAACCACAGTTTACGCTAAAAGGGCGCAGTGGGTGCGGTTCACAATAGTTGAATCGCACCCGGGCGCAGTTCCGTGACAATGTTTAAAATCACTGTCCGTCTGCATCGGATGGCAGAGGTGCAATGCGGTTGTGCAGGACATCATTGGGTGTCATGCCGGTGATGCGTTTGAAGACTGTGGCAAAATATTGAGAAGATGAGAAACCGCACTCAAATGCAATCTCTGTTACTGTGCCGTTTCCAATACTTGGCAGCTTCTGGGCGCACTCGATTCGTTTGCGCAGAATATAGGCGTGTGGCATTTTCAGTCTGAACCCTGAACCCCGAAACCTGCCCCCTCTCAGAACCCTTTTCGGACAACTCTAACTAAAAGCGTAAAAGTAATTCAAAAAAGTCATTGCCCCCCCGATTAAAGTTTGTAACATATCTTTTAAAACAAATGGCTTTAGGGTTGAAGTCAGGCTATGAGATACAAAGGAAGCGAGTATGAAAAATCAGATATCCCGCCGGAATTTACTGAAAACCGCAGGTGCGACGGCCGTGGCAACGGCACTGTCTTCGTGCGTTTCCGCCGCCACCCGGCACCGCTCAATCGGTGCCAACGACCGCATCAGGATCGGCATTATCGGCTGCGGTAACCGCGGACGCAATGCTCACATGAAGGGCCTCGCCAAACATCTTAAAGAGACAAACTTCGAGATTGTCGCGGTCTCAGATCCGTGGCGCATCGCCCGTGAAGAGGCCAACGGCATGGTCAAAGAGTGGTTTGGCCGTGACGCGCTGCAGTGCGTTTCATACCGCCAGTTGCTCGATTGCAAAGAGGTCGATGCTGTCACTATAGCTTCGCCCGACCATCTGCACATATTGCACCTTGAGGCCGCTGCCCGCGCGGGTAAACACATCTATGTTGAGAAACCAATGGCCTACGACTTCGACGGACTTGTACGAACGGTCGATGCAGTAAAAGCAGCGGGGAGTATTGTTCAGGTCGGTACCCAGCTTCGCAGCCTCCCCGGCATCGTTGGCGCACGCGACCTTTTCCGCACCGGCATCTTTGGTCAGCTTTCGCGCGTCGAGGAGTGCCGCAACAGCGAAAAACCCTATTGGTATAGCTACCTCAAAGATGTCAAAGAGGAAGACGTTGATTGGAAGGAATTTCTGAACGGACGCCCCATGCGCCCCTTCCGCTCTGATCTTTATTCAGGATGGTATGGATATTACGAATTCTCAAAAGGACCCACCCCCGGCTTTGGGGCCCACTTCATTGACATGATGCATTTCATCACCGGTGCCAAGTTTCCTTCGTCATGCGTCTGCCTCGGCGGAACTTACACATGGAAGGACGAACACAAGTTCACCAGCCCCGACTGCATCCAGGCCACATGGATTTATCCCGAAGGATTCCTTGTCAGCATCGCCAACAACATGGGCAACAGTGGCGGGAATACCCGTAAATTCTACGGTGACAAGGGTGTGCTCAATGTGGACAACTGGGCCGCGCCGACTTACAACTGCGAGGGCTCGCCGCGCCGCGACGGCTCTATCCGCGGCAACAACAATGTCAAACTCGTAGACCACCCGGACCACTTCCTCAACTGGCTCCAGTGTCTACGCAGCGGCGAGACACCCAACGCCTCGATCGATGCCGGTTACCAGCATGCTGTGGCTGTTATCATGGCCATGAAATCTTACGAAACCGGACGCAAGACCATTTATGATCCTTTGAAACGCAAAATTACAACCGCATAAAAATGTGTGGTCATCCCGGATATGTGAAGCACAATTCCGGGAGTACCGCCCAACGGGAAAGGTTTTTTCATGAACACACGACGTCATTTTATGGGTGGTTTCGCAGCCGCCTTGGCTTCACTACCCGCACGGGGCGCAGCCCTTCCGGCAAAAGCACCATCAGGTGCTTCTGCTTTCAAAATCGGCTGCTATACCCGTCCATGGTCTGCTTACGATTACCGTGTCGCGCTTGATGCAATCGCCGCTGCAGGCTTCAAATACGCAGGACTTATGACCACTAAGAGCAAAAACAATCTCATTCTCAGTGTGGACTCCACGCAGGAAGAGGCAGTTACAGTCGGCAACGAACTTAAACAGCGTGGCCTGGGCGTGCTTTCGCTTTGGGGAGGTAATTTTCCGATAGACAAACCCGACGGACTTAAACGCCTTATCGATAACTGCGCAGCGTGCGGCTGCCCCCACCTGCTGCTCGGAGGTACTAACGAAGAACGTGCTACAGCTTACTATGGCATCGTGGCCGACTGCTGCGATTATGCAACAGAGAAGCAAGTCGTCATGAGCGTCAAGCCACACGGCGGTAGCAACGCCAACGGATCCCTGTGTCGGCGGATTATCGACCAGATCAACCACAAGAGCTTCCGCCTCTGGTATGATCCTGGCAATATCTTCTATTACTCCGACGGTGCTCTCGATCCGGTCAACGATGCTGCCGCGGTTGACGGCGTGGTGGCTGGCATGAGCGTCAAAGACTTCCGTCCACCAAAGGAGGTTGCCCTAACGCCCGGTACCGGTATCGTCGATTTCGTCAAGGTATTCGCCCGCCTCCAGCAAGGCGGGTTCACCCAAGGTCCTTTGGTGGTCGAGTGCCTCTCCCCTGGCGAACTGCCACACTTAGCCGCCGAAGCGGCTAAGGCGCGCACATTCCTCACCCTCCTCACCGCCTGAGAAAACGGTTCAGGGCGTTCTTTCAATTGTTGGAGCACCCCCAACCGTTTTTTGTGCAGGTTTTTGTGGAAAACCTGCTGTTGGATGGCCTTATAATTTTTTCAGGAGGAGCGCCACCTTGTCCTCATACGCCTTCTGCCATTCCGGTGCCAAAAGGCAGTCGCAATCCTCTTGGGCAAAACCCAGATTCTTGCGCTGCTTCGCGGTCGGAGCATAGTAGAGGTAACCGTTGCAGTAGCCGGCCACGAAGGTGAACGGACAGGGCGAACGACGTTTGATGTTCAGTCCTATTTCGGCGGATGGCTCTCCCGGAAACGTGGCTAATACGAAGTCTCCGATTTTCAGGACGGCGATCTCGGCATCGACTGTTTTCTGGCCGGAGGCCACGTTTTGCGCGTGATGCATCTTCAGCAAACGAAGGTTCTCCTGAATTCTCGTCAGGTGTTCCATAACATGCACGTTCTGAATGTAGCGCTCCATGTTCGCCCGGTTTTTGATGTCGAGTTTAGTCAGCTCATCTCCGCCCAGCGACTGGTTTTGCAGATACCGGTAAGAGTAATAAGACGGATAATTACTGGACAGGGCGTATTGCACATACAAAGGAATGAAAGCCTTGAGGTTCAGGCTTGTCCCTTTCAGGGATTGAACCAATCGGGCTTGCTCTGTCTCCAGCCGTGAGATCCGTTGTGCCAGATCCGTTCCCCTTGGCAACGCGACAACCTCATTAACAATTTTAAGCTCTCCGTTTTCCCGCGTCTCTATTTTTTTCAAGGCTCGCATTGCGCTGAGCCCCAGCAGGTTTCCCAGCGATTCCGCATCATGGGGCTGGTGGACCGCCTTGTACAACACCGGGTTGACGTCCCCCGCGCATCCCTGCAAAAACAGCGCGACGGCGCCGTCCCCGAGAGTCTCTTCGATCACTCGGGAGGCGAACCCCGGATAATCCGCCGTGTTTCCTCCGCCTGGAACCCCCATGATAGGATGGCACGCGAAGTTGTAAACCACCGCCAGCGGTTTTCCGTCTTTCCTGTCGATCCGGAGCAGTCCGATATCTGGATCAACCGGCCCGCTGGCAACAACCTCATCGTCCGGAGGTAGCGCGTAAGCGCGGCGAACATCCGCCTCTCCGCCGCTCTTCAGCTTCAGGCGGCGATTCTCCATGATTCGGGTCTCGCGGCCGATTCCGGTGCCGACCTGCACGGGCACCCAGTTCCGGCAGGCCGCCTCGACGGTCTGCACCGTAAGCAGCGCGGTGTCCGCACACACCACGCCATGGCAATGGCTGGCGTTGACCAGGACATGCGAAGGCGGTATGTTCATATCCTTCTGAAGCTGTGCGCGTACGCTTGGAAGAAACCCGTTGCCGATCCTGCCGAGTTCCCCGATGGCCACCGCATCCACCGTGATCAGCACAACCGTGTTGGAATCGTCCTTCAGCACCAAGGCTTTGACATACATCGGATCATTGACAGGACCCGCTGTATAATCCGTTATATCGGCCTTGGCGACTCCCGCATAAAGCTGGGCCGCATGGCCGGTCCCGATAGAAAAGAAAGCGGAAACCGCAAACAGGATAAAGATAAAGGTCATAAACTTCATGACTGTGGTTTTTGGCGCGAAGCATTTCATAGTGGTTCCTGTTGTAAACGTGGTTGGCAATCATCCGGTGCTAGGCCGGCTCACTCTTCGAACACGACCAAAGAATACCCGCTATTGACGGGGATTGTCACCTAAATATAAGTTTTCCGCCTGTTTAGACTTTGTCCGAAAAGGGTTCTGAGAGGGGGGGCAGGGTTCGGGGTTCAGGGTTCAGGCTGAAAACGCCACACATTCTCGCCGCGTGTCAACTATTGTGAAACACACAAGAAAACATCCAGCGATTTTTTTCTTGTTGCGAACCTTGAGATCATATAACTTGTGAACATCTAAATCTGCCATATTGTGATTATGTCTTCTTCGCGCAAGGAAATATGCCTTATGAACAAGATGAAGTCTGTGGTCGCGGAAGTATGTAACCGGTACGGTAATACCCGCACAAGATTGATGGACATCGTACGGGATGTGCAGGAGGCGTTGGGGCACGTTCCGCGTGAAGCCTTCGGGCTGATCGCTGCGGCTGCCAACACGCACAAGGTTGAGGTAGAGAGTGTCATCTCGTTTTACGCCTTTCTTTCCGACAAGAAAAAGGGCGATATAGTCATAAGGCTGTGCGATGACATCATCGACACCTATGCCGGCGGCGAAGCTGTGGCTGAGGCGCTCATGAAAGAGCTGGGCATCGGTTTCGGGAAAACCACCAAAGACGGCATGATCACATTAGAGAAGACCCCGTCGATAGGCATGTGCGACCAAGCGCCCGCGATGATGGTCAACGATGTCATGGTCACCAACCTGACGCCGGAGATTATACCCGATATCGTCAAGCGTCTGCGGCAGTCGAAGGATCCTCAAGCGCTGGTAGACACTTACGGAGACGGCAACAATAGTCATCCTTTGATACGCTCTATGGTGTGTAACAACGTCCGCGAGAGCGGGGCGGTCATTATGGCGGACTACCGGCGAGAGCGAGGTTTGCGCAAGACGCTGACGCAAACGCCGGAAGATGTCATCGCCGACATCAAGGCCTCTGGGCTGCGAGGCCGCGGCGGCGCCGGCTTCTTGGCGGGGCTGAAGTGGGAACTGACCCGCGGGTCGCCGGGCGTAGAGAAGTATGTGCTGTGCAATGCCGACGAGGGTGAGCCCGGCACTTTCAAGGACCGCGTGTTGCTGACGGAACGGGCCGACCTTATAATCGAGGGCATGACCATCGCCGGATACGCGATCGGCGCGGAGACCGGCATTATATACCTGCGGGCCGAATACGCCTACCTGCGCCTCTACCTGGAGGATGTTCTCAACACTCGGCGTTCCAACAATCTGCTGGGCAACGGGATTTTGGGACATAAGGACTTTAATTTCGACATAAGGATCCAGATGGGGGCAGGCGCCTATGTCTGCGGTGAGGAGACGTCGCTGATCAGGTCGTGCGAAGGCACGCGCGGAGACCCGACAGACCGCACGCCTTTCCCTGTGGCGAAAGGCTATATGGTCTCGCCGACGGCAGTGAACAATGTTGAGACATATTGCTGCGCCGCGCGCATCATGGATCAGGGGGTGGGGTGGTTCTCGGCTATCGGCACCCAGCGCAGCACGGGCACCAAGATGATCAGCGTTTGCGGCGATTGCGCGCGTCCCGGCGTTTACGAGGTTTCATTCGGCACGACCGTGCGCGATATGCTCAAGCGCGCCGGAGCGGAGGATACGGCCGCAGTGCAGGTTGGCGGGCCTTCAGGGCAGATGGTCGGCCCGGCGCAGTTTGACACCGAGATCAGTTTCGAAGGGTTGTCCACGGGCGGCGCTTTTATGGTGTTCAACAACCAACGGGACATACTTGAGATCGTGCTGGCTTTCATGGCCTTTTTCGTGGACGAGAGTTGCGGCTATTGTGTGCCCTGCCGCGTCGGAAACGTGTTGCTGAAGAATGGCATCGAAAAAGTCAGAGCTAGCGAGGCCACGCCTGATGATCTGGACTACCTGTGCCGGTTGGGCGAGAGCGTCAAACGGATGAGCCGTTGCGGCCTGGGTCAGACTTCCCCCAACCCGATCCTCTCGACCTTGCACAATTTCCGTCCGGTGTACAACGCGCTGGTGCGGGAAAACCGCTCGGGAATATTGAAGTCATTCCACATCATGCAGGCGGTTGACGATGCTGGAAAAATCGCTGAAAGGCGGTCGGAAATCTTTCACGCGTAAGGAGGCGGCCATGAAAGGCAAAATTACCATTACGATTGACGGCAGAAAGATCAGCGCGAAGCCGGAGCAGACGATCATGGAGGCGGCGGATGCCGCCGGCATATATATACCGCGCCTCTGTTCGCATAAGGACCTGATGCCGATCGGAAGTTGCCGAGTATGCACGGTGATTGTGGACGGTCGGCCGCAGGCGGCCTGCGTCAAGCCGGTAATGGACGGGATGGTGATCGAGAACGACACGCCCGAGCTTTTGCAGCACCGGCGCAACCTCATCGATATGATGTTCGTGGAGGGTAATCACTTCTGCATGTTCTGCGAAAAGAGCGGCAACTGTGAGCTGCAGGCGTTGGCTTACCGCTTCGGTATCACCGCACCGCGGTATCCATATCAATTTCCCGAAAAGGATGTCGACGCTTCACATCCTGACATCATGCTGGACCATAACCGTTGCATCATGTGCGCGCGCTGTGTGCGGGCGTCTCAGGAACTGGACGGCAAGAACGTCTTCCAGTCGATCGGGCGCGGTTTTTCCCGCAAGATCGGCGTGAATGGCAAACGGGCGCTGGCCGATACGGACATGTCGGTCAATGACCGTGCCGCCGACATCTGTCCGGTGGGGTGCATCATCAAGAAGCGCGTAGGGTTCAAGCTGCCGATCGGGAAGCGTCAGTATGATAACGAGCCCATCGGGGTCGATATTGCGAGGGAAGCGGCTGAGGCATAAGCGGAAAGGGTGTGCTGGTATGGAAAAACCTAGAATCGCGACCGTATCGTTGGCAGGCTGTTTCGGGTGCCACATGTCGTTGCTCGACATTGACGACCGGATATTGAAGCTGATCGAACTGGTGGATTTCGACCGGTCCCCGGTGAATGACATCAAGCACATCTCGCAGCACTGCGCCATAGGCCTGATCGAGGGCGGCTGCTGCAACGAGGAGAACGTGCATGTGCTATACGAGTTCCGCGAGAATTGTGACATACTGGTGTCGGTCGGGGATTGCGCCACGATGGGCGGTATTCCAGCCCTGCGCAACAACATACCTTTGAAGGAGTGCATCAAAGAAGCTTACATTGACGGCGTCACTGTTTACAATCCCGATCGGGTAACGCCGGATGACCCGGACTTGCCGCTGTTGCTTAACAAGGTATATCCCTGCCACGAGGTGGTGAAGATCGATTACTTCCTGCCGGGCTGCCCGCCCTCAGCCGATGCGATCTGGGCGGCTGTCACGGCGTTGCTGGAGGGTAAGCCGATCGAGCTGCCTTACGAGCTTCTGAAATACGACTGACGGGAGGAGCCATGAAACCGAAGATTAAAAAGATCACGATCGAGCCAGTCACGCGCGTGGAGGGGCACGGCAAGGTTACCATACTGCTGGATGCGGAAGGGCAGGTCAGCCAGGCCCGGCTGCACATTGTCGAGTTCCGCGGCTTCGAGCGCTTCATCCAGGGACGCCCTTTCTGGGAGGTGCCGGTGCTGGTGCAGCGGCTGTGCGGGATTTGTCCTGTCAGCCACCATCTGGCTGCGGCCAAGGCCATGGACGGCATTGTAGGTGTCGACCGCATCACGCCGACAGCCGAGAAGATCCGTCGTCTGATGCATTACGGCCAGATTTTCCAAAGTCACGCCCTGCATTTCTTTCATCTGGTTTCGCCGGACCTGCTGTTCGGTTTCGATGCCGACCCGGCAATCCGTAATGTGATAGGGGTGGCCAAGAAATATCCCGATCTGGCGGTACAGGGCGTCATGATGCGCAAATACGGCCAGGAGGTGATCAAGGCGACGGCCGGCAAGAAGATCCACGGCACCGGTGCTGTACCGGGCGGCGTCAACAAAAACCTCTCGATAGCTGAGCGCGACGCGCTGCTGAAAGATATCGACCAGATGCTGGTTTGGAGCCGGTCGGCGCTGAAGCTGGCCCGCGACTATACTTTGGAGCATCTCGCGGATCTGGCTGATTTCGGATCGTTTGAATCCAACCACGTATCACTAGTGCGTGAAGACGGCGCGATGGATCTGTATCACGGCAACCTTCGCGCGATAGCGGCGGACGGCAAAACGATCTTCGACCAGGTAGACTATAACTCTTACTTCAAATATATCGCGGAGGAGGTCAAGTCCTGGTCGTATATGAAGTTCCCGTTCATCTCTTCGCTGGGACCGGAGACCGGATGGTATCGCGTGGGGCCGCTGGCGCGCATAAACGCCTGCGACTTCATCGACACCCCGGAGGCGGAGGCAGCGCGCAAGGAGTTCAAGGACCTGACTGGCGGCAAACCGAACAACATCACCATGGCATACCATTGGGCGCGGATGATCGAGATATTGCACGCGGCCGAAAAAATCAGGGAGCTGCTCAACGATCCTGACCTGCAAGGCACGGACCTGATGGTTACCGGCAAAAGGCGTCAAGAGGCTGTCGGCCTGATCGAGGCGCCGCGCGGCACGCTTTTCCATCATTACAAGGTCGATAAGAATGATCAGGTGACTATGGCGAACCTGATCGTGTCAACCACCAACAACAACACGCCAATGAATCTGGCGGTGACAGGGGTGGCAAAAAAGTACATCACCGCGAGTACCGTTACAGAAGGGCTGCTCAACCGGATTGAGGTCGCGATCCGTGCCTACGATCCCTGCCTGTCGTGCGCGACGCATGCTTTAGGCCAGATGCCTCTGATAGTTGAGGTTAAAGATCACAAGGGGATAATACTCGACCGGAAAGTTTCGGGATGCTAACCCGGCGGGGCCAGAGTGTGCTGGTGCTCGGCTACGGTAATCCAGGAAGGTTGGATGACGGTCTGGGGCCGGCATTCGCCGAACGCATACAGACGTTGGGAATTTCCGGGGTCACGGTGGACTCTGACTATCAACTCAACGTGGAAGACGCCGCCCTTATAGCGCGGCACGATCTGGTTTTATTCGCTGACGCCTCCAGAGACGGGCCTGAACCGTTCGAGATCAAGACGGTTGAGGCTCGCGATGGAGGGCTTGGATTCAGCAGCCACAGCATCTCGGCTGAAAACCTGCTAGGTCTGGCGGCATCGCTTTTTAAAGCCTCCACACGAGCCCGCATGCTGGCCATCCGGGGTTATGATTTCGATGCCTTCGGCGAGCGGCTCTCGGAATGCGCGCGCGCTAACCTTGATGCGGCCGTCATTTACGCCGAACGCATTTTGCGCGAATCCGCCGCGGACGGCGCGGCCTTTGATTAGCCAGTGCCTGTTAACGCCGTTTCAGATCTTATTTTGCTCGCACGGCGACATGAAAAGTGCGCGAGAATCGGGCACGACTCTTTGGCGCACAACTCCGGACTTCCGGATTCTTAATTCTTTGCGATTCAAAGTTTAATCACACCGCATAGCACGCTTGACCTGTGAGAGATAATCGCGTAAATTGTTTTATCGACAAAGGTGGTAGATGCAGTCCGGTTTTTAATGACGTTGAGTTCGGGGTTTTACCGCGGCCACCTTATATGAAGTGCGGACGGGCGTATGCGGTGATGCTCTTGGACAAAAAGGTTGTCGTTGACGACAAGAAAGTGAGATGTATAGTGAACACACCGATCAATCAGCTTCTCATGCAAAAGAGCGGCGAAATCGTGACGGTATCGCCGAACGCTTCGGTTTTCGATGCCATTCAGTTGATGGACGAAAAGAACATAGGATCCCTTCTGGTGCTCAACGCGCACGGTAAGCTTGCTGGAATTTTTGCCGAACGCGACTGTTTCCGAAAGGTCATATTAGCCGAAAAACCGACCAAAGAGGTTCCGGTCAAATACGCGATGACCAAGAAGGTCATATATGTCTCGCCGGAGACTACGGTGGACGAGTGCATGTTGCAGATGACCCAAAAACGCATACGGCATATTCCGGTGCTTGATAACGATGGGAAGATTCTGGGGATTATTTCGATCGGGGATCTTGTGAAGTTCGTCGCCAGCGAGCAGGACGCGATGATCAAGAATCTCGAGAAATATATTGAGGGGTCTCTTTAACCGGCCAAGTTCGAAGAACCGTCTGGTTTGCAACCGGAGTCCCAAATGGGCGTCGGCTAAGACGGCTTCAGTTTAATTTTCCCCGTAACCCTGATATTTAGGGAGACTCAAATGACAGATTTATCCACGACAGCCGCATCTTGCGGCTGTGAGTGTGCCTGCAATTCTTCATCAGAAGCTGAACTTGCCGCCGGGCTGGACGCGATCATCGGTGAATATCGTGACAAGCCCGGAGGTCTTATACCGGCTTTGCAGACCGCCCAAGCCCTTTTCGGGTATCTTCCGGAGACGGTTATCCGCAAAATCGCCGACGGGTTCGGCAAGCCGGTCAGCGAGGTCGCGGGGGTGGTGACCTTCTACTCTTTCTTCACGCTGCATCCACGCGGCAAGTTCGTGGTGCGCGTGTGTCTCGGCACGGCGTGCTACGTGCGCGGCGGCAAAGAGGTGCTGGACGCTTTCAAGAAAAAGCTTGAGATTGATGTAGGCGAGACCACGCCCGACCGGATGTTTTCATTGGAGGTGGGGCGCTGTTTCGGCGCTTGCGGCATGGCTCCGGTGGTGATGGTTAACGATGACGTGCACCAGCGTGTGAAGCCCGCTCTGGTGGGCGAGATGGTCAACCAAATATTGTCCGGTACCGTAGCGGCGAAAGTAAAGGAGAATGCATGAGCGTCACTGGTTTGAAAAGGATTGGAAGTGCGGAGGAACTTGCCGAGTTGCGGGAGCGTCTGCGCGCCGAGTCGCCTGCGGCTGAAGCGTCTGGCAAAAGGCAGATTCTGGTGTGTTTCGGCGGAAGCTGTCTGGCTTCCGGCGCTAAGGAGGTCCGCGACGCTTTGCAGGTGGCGATTGATCTGGAAAAGCTTAACGATCAGGTGGCGCTGGTTGAGACCGGCTGCATGGGGCCCTGTGTTATGGGGCCGGTGGTTATGATCGGCGATGACCGGACTTTTTATCAGGGAGTCAAGCCGGAGGATGCTTCTGACATAGTGCGTCAGCATATATGCGGTGGCCAGCGGGTTGAGCGTCTGCTGGTGTCTGACGCCACAGGCAAAACGCATGCGCCGTGCCGTCAGGAACTGGAGTTCTTCAAGCGGCAGACGCAGGTGGTCTTGCGCAATTGCGGATGGATGGATCCGGGTAAGATCGGCGAGACCATCGCACGTGACGGCTATGCCGCCCTGGCCAAGGCGCTGTCGGGCATGCAGCCCGAAGAGGTGGTCAAAGAGATGGAGATTTCCGGGCTGCGCGGACGCGGCGGCGCCGGTTTTCCGACTTGGCTTAAATGGCATTTCACGAGTGTTTCCCAGTCACCCGACGGTGTGCGGTATGTTCTTTGCAACGCTGACGAGGGTGATCCAGGCGCTTACATGGACCGCAGCGTGCTGGAGGGTGACCCCCACAGCGTGATCGAGGGTATGGCCATCGCCGCTTACGCTGTCGGGGCGCGGCAGGGTTATGTGTATGTGCGCGCGGAATATCCGCTGGCGGTTGCGCGGCTCTCAACGGCGATCGCCCAAGCCCGCGCGTGCGGTCTGTTGGGTGAAAACATTTTCGGCACAGCCTTCTGCTTCGACCTTGAGATACGCATGGGTTCCGGCGCTTTCGTGTGCGGTGAGGAGACGGCGCTGATCGCCTCGATCGAGGGCAGGCGCGGCGAGCCGCGTCCGCGTCCGCCGTTTCCGGCCCACAAGGGGCTATGGGGACGCCCGACCGTGCTTAACAATGTCGAGACTTATGCCAATGTCTCCGCGATTATCCTGAACGGCGGTTCATGGTATGCGGAAATGGGCACGCCTAAGAGCAAAGGCACCAAGGTTTTCGCGCTGGCGGGCGCAGTGCGCAATACTGGTCTGGTGGAGGTGCCGATCGGCACGCCGCTGGGCGAGGTGATCTATGATATCGGCGGCGGCATCCGTAACAACCGCAATTTCAAGGCCGCGCAGATCGGCGGACCTTCCGGGGGATGCATCCCTCGCCAGCATCTTAACGTGCCCTTGGATTACGAGTCGCTGTCGGAACTCGGAGCGATCATGGGGTCGGGCGGTTTGATCGTCATGGACGAGGACACCTGCATGGTGGACGTGGCGCGCTTCTTCATCGAGTTCGTGCAGGAGGAGTCCTGTGGCAAGTGCGTGCCGTGCCGTGTCGGAACGCGGCGCATGCTCGAGATACTCGAACGCATCTGCAGCGGCGAGGGCGTGGAGGGCGATATCGAGCGTCTGCAGGAACTGGGCAATTTCATCAAGCAGTCCTCTCTGTGCGGTCTCGGGCAGACCGCGCCCAACCCGGTCCTGTCGACCATAAGGCATTTCCGCGAGGAGTACGAGGAGCATATCCGCGATCACCATTGCCGTGCCGGCGTGTGCGCAGGCTTGGTGCGCGCTCCCTGCTTGAGCGCGTGTCCGGCAGGGGTTGACGTGCCGGGCTTCGTGTCGCTGGTGGGCGACAAGCGTTACGCCGAGGCGCTGCGGTTGCACCGTGAGCGCAATCCGTTCGCTTCGGTCTGCGCGCGGGTCTGCTTCCACACCTGCGAGGACAAGTGCCGGCGTGCGTCGCTGGACGAGCCGGTCGCCATTCGTGGCATTAAGCGCTTCATGGTGGATCAGGAGGTCATGGTCCAGGTTCCGGAGGTCAGGGAGAATGCCGCCAATGCCAAGCGTAAGGTGGCGGTGGTCGGTGCCGGGCCGGCTGGGCTTTCGTGCGCATATTTCCTGGCGCGGCTCGGATATACTCCGGTTGTGATCGAGGCGGAGCCGCGTCCCGGCGGCATGCTGGTGCAGGCGATTCCGGCCTACCGTCTGCCGCGTGAGGAACTGGCCCGCGAGGTGCGCATGATCGAGCATATGGGCGTGACTATCGATACCGGACGGGTTCTCGGGCGCGACTTCACTTTGTCGGACTTGCGTGACGACGGCTACGAGGCGGTTTTTCTGGCGGTCGGCGCGCCGTTGGGCGTTGAGCTAAACGTGCAGGGCGCCCACGCGCGCGGCGTGACAGAGGCCATGTCATTCCTGCGGCAGTACAACATTCGCGGCTCCGTGCCGGTCGGCAAACGGGTGGCGGTGATCGGCGGCGGCAACGCCGCGATCGACGCGGCGCGTACCGCGATCAGGCTCGGTGCGCAGCATGTGACGGTTATTTACCGCCGCACTCGTGAAGAGATGCCAGCCTACGCTGAAGAGATCGAAGAGGCTTTGCAGGAAGGCGTGGTACTGCGTACGCTGGTAAACCCCGAGGAGTTTGTCGTCGAGGAAGGCAGCGTGACCGGCATACGTCTGCGGGCCATGAAACTGGGCGAGTTCGACCGTTCGGGGCGTAGGCGTCCGGAAGCCGACAACGCGGCCGGGGAGGTTCTGCCGGTCGATCAGGTGATTATGGCAATCGGACAGGCTCTCGACAAGAAAGCTCTGGCAGGTGCGGTAGAAGTCGAATGTGACGAAAAAGGCTGGGTCAAGGTCGATGCGCGCACGGGCGCGACTGCGGTGCCGTGGCTGTTCGCCGGCGGCGATGCGGCGACAGGCCCCTCGTCTGTGGTAGAGGCCATTGCGGCCGGCGAGCGCGCGGCAGTGACGATCGACAAGATGTTCACCGGTGCCGAGCATGCTTTCTGGCGCGGCTACCGCGACAGTGGTGTGGGGTTTGACCCTTATGCCGAACCGGTCAATTACGCCCGCGAGAAGCTGCACACCATTCCGCTGGAGAAGCGCAGGCAGAATTTTGCCGAGGTCGAGCAGTCTTGGAACGAGGCCACGGCAATACGCCAGGCCCGGCGTTGTCTGCGCTGTGACTACGGCAAACAACCATGCGAGTACTAAACGCTTAACGGAGATATTTTAATGTTGAACGTCACGATTAACAACCAGACGATACAGGTTCCGGAAGGGACAATGATTCTCCAGGCTGCCAGGAACGTGGGAATCAAGATCCCCACGCTCTGCAATCTGGAGCACCGCGAGGCTATCGGTGCTTGCCGGGTCTGCCTGGTGGAGGTTGAGGGTGCACGCACACTGGTGGCATCTTGCTCAACGCCGGTGACCGAGGGTATGGTGGTGCACACCAACAGCACTCTTGCACGTAACGCGCGGCGACAGGTGCTGGAGCTGCTGCTGTCGGAACATGACGGTAATTGCCAGACCTGTGACCGCAGCGTCGATTGTGAGCTGAGGGCGCTGGCGGATGAGATGGGTGTCACCTTCTTGCCGTATGAAGGGCTCAAGGCCAAAAAGAAGTTGGACGAGTCCACGCCCGCGCTTGTGCGTGACAATGCCAAATGCGTCAAGTGCCGACGTTGCGTAACGGTTTGCAACGAGGTGCAGGGGGTGGGTGCGCTCTTTCCGCAAGGACGCGGTTTCCAGACCATGATCGGTCCGGCTTTCACGCGTGATCTGGACGGGGTGGCCTGTGTGCAGTGCGGCCAGTGCGCGGCGGTCTGTCCGGTCGGCGCGATTGTCGAGAAGAGCTGCATACCGGATGTCTGGAAGGTGCTCGAGAATCCCAAGCTGCATGTGATCGTGCAGACCGCGCCGGCGATCCGTGCCGCGTTGGGAGAGTGTTTTGGTTACGATCCCGGCACATGCGTCACCGGCAAGATGGTGGCCGCTTTGCGCCGCTTGGGGTTCGACGACGTTTTCGATACCAACTTCACGGCCGACCTGACGATCATGGAAGAAGGTACTGAACTGTTGACACGTCTGAAAAAGGCGCTGGTGGGCAAAGAGCCGGTGGCGTTGCCGATGTTCACGAGCTGCTCGCCGGGATGGGTCAACTTTGCGGAGTTTTATTATCCGCAGTTTCTGCCCAACATCTCGACCTGCAAGTCGCCGCAGCAGATGTTCGGGGCGGTTGCAAAGACTTACTATGCCGAAAAGATCGGCAAGAGGCCGGAAGAGATGGTGGTGGTGTCGGTCATGCCCTGCACGGCCAAGAAGTTTGAGGCGCAACGTCCAGAGATGACCGCCAGCGGCGTGCAGGACGTCGACTACGTGCTGACCACCCGCGAGTTGGCCAAGATGATCCGGGAGTCCGGCATCGACTTCAAGTCTCTGCCGGACGAGGAGATGGATGCCCCGCTGGGGTTGTCATCCGGCGCGGCCGACATATTCGCCAACACCGGCGGCGTGATGGAGGCGGCTTTGCGCACGGCTTACGAGATCGTTACCGGCAACGAGCTGCCTGTGGATAACCTGCACGTCAAAGCCATCGCGGGTTTGGAGGGTGTCAAAGAGGCTGCGTTGACCATCACCGGAACCAGGAAAGATTGGGCTTTTCTTGAAGGAGTGGAGCTGAAAGTGGCCGTGGCGCACGGTCTGGGCAACGCTCGCCGCCTGCTGGAGCATATTAAGGCCAACGGGCCGGTCTATCATTTTGTCGAGATTATGACCTGTCCAGGCGGATGCATCGGCGGTGGCGGACAGCCGCGTTTTACGGACGATGCAGTGAGATTGAAGCGCATCGCGGCGATCTACAGTGAAGATGAGGGCAAAAAACTGCGCAAATCGCATGAGAATCCGGACATTCAGACGCTTTACGCAGAGTATCTGGGTAAGCCTCTCGGAGCTAAATCACATCATCTGCTGCATACCCACTACAAGGCCAGAGAGGTTTAGCGGGAGACGATTATTGCGGCCGCTCAGTGGTCGCAATGACGAGAGTAAAAGCGGTGGCGGCAGGCGGGAGGCGCAAGTCCCCCGCCTGTTTGTTGCATGGAGGGACGACCTCCCTGTCCGCGTGCAACGCACAGGCAGGCGTGTCGTCCATTCCCGAAAAGAGATCATAATTAGAAATGCTGGGGTTTTGGCGGAGAGGGAGGGATTCGAACCCTCGGTGCCCGTAAGAGCACACAGCATTTCCAGTGCTGCGCCTTCGACCGCTCGGCCACCTCTCCTTTGAAAAGAAGAGACATTTTATAACGGTTCCCTGTGTAGAAAACAATCCAAAAGTATATTCTGCCCAATTGTGTGGATATTTATTGGAGGGCAGAGCCTCAACCGTCAGATTCTCTATGCGGCTGTTGCGGTGGCGTTTCGGTTTCATGTGAAAACAAGAAAACACGGAAAAGTGCGAAATGCAATAAAATCACATTCTTTTATTGTTGTATTCTTCCCATCACAGAAATGATACATTAAAAAAATAATGGTCACCTGTCAAAGTAAATGCTTCTAAAAGCGGGTCATCATGGCGCATAGG